>CAYXWX010000007.1:27871-78073 GCA_964468915.1 uncultured Pirellulaceae bacterium | reverse complement strand
GTTTCAGAGTTTCAGAGTTTCAGAGTTTCAGAGTTTCAGAGTTTCAGAGTTTCAGAGTTTCAGTACCCAGTACCCAGTACTCAATACTCAATACTCAATACTCAATACCCGTACGTGGTACTTACTTGGCAGGACGCATTTCTACGAGGCAGCTTTGCCTTGCATATTCCCTGCACGGAACGCTTCGGCCATCGCGTGAGGAACATCTGCCTCCGCCAGCACCAGCTGAGCCTTCTGTTTGGCAACGTCTGCTTTCATTTCCTGCTCGTGAGCGATCGCATCGGCACGGCGCTTGGCGGCGGCGGCCTGAGCAACGCGAGTATCCGCTTCCGCCTGATCAGCCTGAAGTCGAGCACCAATATTTTCACCCACGTCGATGTCGGCGATATCGATCGAGACAATTTCGAATGCCGTGTGAGCATCCAGACCACGCTCGAGCACCGCTCGCGAAATCAGGTGAGGGTTCTCCAGAACGTCCTGGTGTTGTTCGGCCGATCCGATCGAGGAAATAATGCTCTCACCGACGCGAGCAATGATGGTTTCCTCCGTCGCACCACCAATCAATTGTTCAAGGTTCGTCCGTACAGTCACCCGAGCGCGAATCTTCAGTTCGACGCCATCTTTTGACATGGCGGAAAGAAAATTCTTGCCGCTGCGTTGAGGGTCAGGACAGTCGATTACTTTTGGATACACGCTGGTCTTGACCGCATCCATCACGTCTCGCCCCGCCAGATCAATCGCAGCGGCCCGATCAAAGTCCAGGTCGATGTTCGCTCGTTGAGCAGCAATAATCGCGTTGATGACTCGCATCACGTCGCCGCCAGCCAGATAGTGGGCCTCCAGCGTCTCGGTGGTAATACCTGTCCGACGCGAAACATCCAGCCCCGCCTGCTTTGCCATGATCTTGGCTGTCACGATGACCGTTGGCCGGACCTTACGAAACTCCATTCCGATCAGACTGAGCATGCTGACGTTCGCGCTGGACATGAACGCCTGCACCCACAGCTTGCCATATTTGATAAACGCCATCACGACCGCCGCAGCGATCATGAACGCGACGCCCAACGCAACCGGCACGCCGTAGCTCCACAATTCGCTCAGTTGAAAATCACCAACTGCTTCCGCCTGCGCGACAAGCAAGTAAGAAAACTGATTGACGTCGGTCATAGCTATTTGGATGGCACTCACAGATTTTCTCCCAAATCAGAAGGAGCGAGCAAATGTTTTGGCCGTTGAATGAGTCCTCCGGCCTGATCCCAATGATAACGCGGTTTCTCAGTCGCGGGTAGCTGCGCGAAATCGATTTGCACCCTCAGTCAATCGATCCAACCGCCGCCCAGCACCTGATCTCCTCGATAGCACACGACCGCCTGACCGGGCGCGACGCCGTTTTGAGGCGAATCGAATTCGATCGCCAACTTTCCGTTTGGCAGAATTGTCGCAGTCGCAGAGTAAGCGGATCCGTTGTAACGAATCTGAGCTTCGCAGCGGAATTCGGTTTCCGAAGGTTCAGCCAGCCAATTTGTCTCACTGGCAGTCAACTCCGTGCGACCAAGATCCTCGATCGGCCCGATGACCACATCGTTCGTCTCTCGCTCGATACGAACAACAAAGTAAGGTTCGCCCATCGCAACGCCTAACCCTCGCCGCTGGCCAATTGTAAATCCTTCGATACCCGGATGCTGACCCACCACTTTCCCTGCCGTGGTCAAGATGTTGCCGGAGGTGATACCGCCCGAAGCGTCGGTGATGTCTCCTCGCCGCTGGCGCACAAATTCATCGTGCTTGCCCGAGGTCACAAAGCAGATTTCCTGACTGTCTTTCTTTTCGGCCACGTTCAGCCCCAGCTCGCCAGCAATCTTTCGAATGAATGGCTTGTCGTACTGACCGACGGGAAGCAACATTCGATCAAGGTATTTTGGCTTGACCCCAAACAGCACGTAGGACTGATCCTTGCCCTCATCGACGCCACGAATCAAGCGAGGTCGCGATCCGGTTTCGCTTGATTCATCACGAATCAACTGAGCGTAATGGCCAGTCGCGAGGAATTCGGCTCCGACGCTATCCGCATAGTCAAACAACTTGCCGAACTTGATTTTGTTATTGCACATCACGCACGGGTTGGGCGTACGACCGACGGTGTATTCGTCCACAAAGTAGTCGATAATGCCGCGAAATTCTTCTTCCAGATTCAACGCGTAAAACGGGATGCCCAGCTTCTCCGCGACACGGCGGCCGTCCTCCGCATCGGATGCACTGCAACAGCCTTGCTTATGATCGGCTCGATTGTTCAGCACCGGCAACAACGGCGACGACTCGGCCTGCCCATCGATCGCACACGCAGACACCGCTTTTTCGCCATGGCGCATGAAGACGCCAATCACTTCGTGACCCTGTTCTTGCAGCAGGTGAGCAGCGACGCTGGAATCAACACCGCCGGACATGGCTAAGACGACTCGTGCCATTTGGGCAAACTTCCGAGAATCAAATATTCGACAAGGACTGGAAAGTGTCGATTATACGGGGCGAATGCCTGGGAGTCTCGGGACAGAAACGTGTCAGGCGCATTTTCAAACAAATCATTCCGCGCCATGCTGTCTGGCACTTCGACCTGCACCCAACGATCGCAAATCGCGAAACACGTCGATTGCCGTTTCTGCATGAGCGGCCGAAAGTGTCGTCAGCTGTCGCGTCGACGGATCGACACACCGTTTTTTTAAAATCAGGCCGTCGACGCCGCCGATTCCGCGAAACCGACGAGTCCTGATGTCGGTCGCCCCTTGATTACGCAATTGCTCGCGTATGCGTTGCAGGTGATCGGGCGTCGCGGCGTAAGCGGGTTGGGGCAGGGCGGAAGAAACGATCTCCCACTGCGGCGCGTGAGCATCATGGATTCGCCCCGCATCCAGCCACCATCGCATCCATTTGTGGAAGAATAGCAGCATCAACGTTCGCGCGTGAATGCCGTCGGCATCCGGATCAAACAGCAGGATAATGTTCTCATAGCGAATGTCCTCTTCTTGATTCGGGCTGGCAAGGTCGATGCCAAGCGCACTGAACAGAGCGGCGAACTGAACGTTTTTCTTTAAGTCATCCAGCGTCGACTTGACCGCGTTCATCGGCTTCCCCTGCATCGGCAAAATCGCCTGAAACGAGCCATCGCGGACTCGTTTGACAGATCTGGCCGCCGAGTCACCTTCGACGATGAACAACTCCGTCGGACGATCGGCGTTTCGCCCTTCGCCAACGCAGTCAATCAATTTGGGAGCATTAAATCTCATGACTTCATTTTACACCGACGCGCGTTCCATACTCGACTCATTCAGCTGCGTGCCCAGTGAATCGCGGCGTAGACACGGCTGTCGATCATCTTTCCACTGGCGGCTTGTTCATGCAGCCAGTTTTCCAGATCGACGACTGGAATTTCGTGAACTGTGATCTGCTCGTCATCAATGCCTCCGCCTTCGGATACTTTTTGCAAACCTTCGGCACGAAAGATGGTGACTTGTTCGTTGGTCATGCCGGCAGATGAAGTGACCGTTGCTAGTTCTGTCCAAGTGTCGGCCGAGTAGCCCGTTTCCTCCAACAACTCGCGCTGGGCAGCGATTTGCAGGGGCTCGTCTGGATCTCCCGTGTCCCCCGCCAACCCAGCAGGCAGCTCGATGACATTTCCATCGACTGGAATCCTGAATTGCTCGACCAACAGCAACTTTTCATCATCCGTCACGGCGACCACCGCAACGACATTGGTCTTGAACGGACGACGAGCGAAAGCCCAATCATTGCGTTCGACCAGCTGAAGATATCGAGTTTCGCCCAAAACTTTCGGCTCGGCATCATCGGATTCCCTGCTCATTCTTTTTCCTGTCATTTCTTCGATGCAAGACCTTCGATGCAAGACGTTTGATGCAAGACGTTTGATGCAAGACGTTTGGGCGTTCAACGCCGCTGCCAGAAGGCAACCGTCTCTGCGACCTGTTCATGCTCCAGTGTTTCGAATGCCAGCAGATCATCCGCGATGGCACTGACGGCGGCCCATTGGTTGCTGTCCTCAAACAGATTGAAAATCGCTCCGACCGAGCGACGAAGCAGCTTGTCAGCGGATACCGCGTCTCGGCTGCCGGCGGCAGCGTTAACCGTGGCTCGATGCCAGTCGGCCTGCCATTCAGGGACCGACGCAATCGAGACGCGATCACCGGTATAGATCATTTCGACCACTGGCCCGGAGAGGCTGACGTGAATCTCTGCCAACGCCAGCTCAGTCGCGTTGAGTCCCGACCAGCGAGTCACGGTGTCTCCATACCGGGCAGGCCCGTCGTCGAAGGGCGGTTCAAGGGTGACTCGTTCCAAATGACCACCCTGCAGGATCGCCATCATCGCGTGTCCGGCTTCGTGCCAAGCGGTAATTTCACTATCGTCGGACATCAACAGTGGGATTTAAACGAGGGTTTTTGTGGCAAAAACGGAATTGCGTTTGCCGCTGGAGGTAAGCGTTTAGTATCATCGTACCTTACACGTTTGCTTGATTTCAAACGCTCGCTTTTTTGGGGCTCGAAATCACGACCGGAACGCCCATCGGGCGGAAAACCGAAACCATATCGCCCATCGAACGCCAAACCGAAAACATGTCTACCGAAATGTCTTCTTCCGCCGCTACTCACGCAGAACCTTCGTTGAAAGACCAGGTGCATTTTCGCAGCTTCGACGGGCACGAAGGTGAGTATTCGATCTACGATGTGATCTATCGCTGCCCTAAGTCAGGGGGGCTGCTGGAGGTCTACCATCCGCGAGAACCCTTGCGTTCGCGGAATGCTTATCAATGGAAGCAACTGTTTGACAGCCGAGCCAGCACAACAGCATGGCCGTACGGAAGTGGTGTTTGGTCGATGAAGGAATGGGTCATCCCCAGCCTGCGGAACGAGAACATTGTCAGCATGTGCGAAGGCAATACCAATCTGTTCTGGGCCGATCGCCTGGGCAAGCAATTGGGCGTTCCTGATCTGTGGATCAAGCTTTGTGGCAACAGTCACACGGGCAGCTTCAAAGACTTGGGCATGACCGTGTTGGTTAGTGTCGTGAAACAGATGATGGCCGACGGTAGTCCTGTCAAAGCCGTCGCGTGTGCCAGCACCGGGGACACCAGTGCCGCCTTGGCAGCGTATGCTGCGTATGCCGGAATCCCAGCCGTGATTTTCCTGCCGCAAGGCAAAGTCAGTACGGCCCAGCTGATTCAGCCAGTCGCCAATGGAGCCCACGTGCTGGCCTTGGATACCGACTTCGATGGTTGCATGAAGATCGTTCAGGAAGTCACGGCTGATCAATCCATTTATCTGGCCAACAGCATGAACAGCCTTCGCATCGAGGGCCAGAAAACTGTCGGTATGGAAATCTGTCGCCAATTCGATTGGGAAGTGCCTGACTGGATCATCATTCCGGTGGGCAACCTCGGAAACATCAGTGCCTTGCATAAAGGGTTCAAGCTGATGATGGACCTGGGTGTGGTCAACAAAATGCCTCGTCTTGTTGCGGCCCAAGCGGAAACCGCCAACCCGTTTTACAAATCGTTCAAGGATGAATTCAAGGAAAAAGTTTCGATTACCGCTCAGGACACATTGGCTAACGCGATTCGAATCGGGGATCCGGTCAGTTACCCGAAAGCCGTGGCCGCCGTCAAGGAATCAAATGGACTGGTCGAGCAAGCGTCCGAACAGGAACTGGCCGAAGCGTCCGCTCAAGCCGATCTGACCGGCATGTTCACGTGTCCACACACCGGAGTCGCCTTGGCCGTGTTGAAGAAATTGGTCGCTCAAGGGCACATCAAGAAAAACGACCGGACCGTGGTTATCAGTACGGCTCACGGGCTGAAGTTCACCGACTTCAAGGTCGGCTATCACGAGTCCAATCTTCCGGGCATCACCAGCGAGATGGCAAACCCCGCGACCAACCTGCCCGCGTGCGCGAAAGCAGTCAAGGAAGAAATCAAAAGGCGGTTTGGCGATTGAGCGAACCCGATACGAGGAAAATCTCGCCCCGCCGGAACTTCGGTCCCTTACCGAGACCTTGTTGCCGGCCTAAGAACGATTCGCTTTTCTAGCTCGGTGCCGATTACCGATTCGTTTACAAACCGGAAGGCGATTTGACACTCGCGCCCGCGGCTTTTCCGGGAACTCGGGCGTCGTGAGCACCGATGAAACGGCCAGTTTCTCGATCAAATGCGATCATTTGACAAACGCCCACTTCATGGGAATCGGCGATGAACAACTCGTGGCCAAACTTGTGCAGGCGATTTCGAGTCTCCGTCGGCAGAGTCGATTCCACTCGCAAGTAATCGGGCGACCACTGGTGATGGATACGCGGCTGAGCCATGATCTGCCCAGGTGTCATCCCAAAGTCGATCGTGTTCACCAAGGCCCACAAGACCTGAGTGATAATCTTGGGGCCGCCGGCCGCTCCAACCGTCAGCACAGGCTGCCCGTCCTTCAGAACGATCGTCGGACTCATGCTGGACAGAGGCCGTTTCCCCGCTTCGACGCAGTTGTTTTTATTTCCGACAAGTCCAAAATGATTCGGCACACCCGGCGCGAGGGAAAAGTCATCCATTTCGTTGTTCAGAATTACGCCGGTTCCGGGCACAATGATTTTTGAACCAAAACTGGTGTTGATGGTCGACGTAATAGCAACCCAATTACCTTGATCGTCCGCGGCGGAAATGTGAGTCGTATGCCGGTCAATGAAGACATCTTCCGGATTCGGCGGCTGGCCGTGCGATGCAACGTCAGTGCAGTTTTCGCAGCTGATGCGTTCAGCTTGCGAATCTGCGTACGCCTGCGAAATCAAACTACGTGGCACATTAACGAACGCAGGATCGCCCGGCCAATACGCTCGATCTGCGAATGCAAGTTTCATCGCTTCTGCGACCACGTGAGTCGCTCGAACTGGATCATTCCGGTGAATGTCACTCAATGGAAATGACTCCAGCATGTTCAGAATCTGCGCGACATGCAGACCACCTGAACTGGGCAGTGGGAAACCAATCACTTCGTAGCCACGGTAATCACTTCGCAATGGCTGCCGCGTCACCGTCCGATAGTTGGCGAAATCAGAACGAGTGATCTGTCCGCCGTTTTCGGCCATCCATTTCGCGACGGTTTCAGCAAAATCGCATTCGTAAAACCACTCAGTGCCGCAGTTAGCGATGTTCCGGTACGTCTCCGCCAGATCGGGCTGCTTCAAAATCGTTCCAGGCGACAGAGGCTGCCCTTCCGACGTCAGTAAAACCCGTGCCGTTTCGGGGAACTTGCGTAGCTCGTCCAACACCTTCAACTGCCGACGATAGTACACGTTGCTGATGGCAAATCCTTCTTCCGCGATATCCGCGGCAGGCAGCAACAGGTCGGGCAACGTTAACTTTCCAAACCGATCAACCGCTTCTTCGAAAGCCTGCAGTGCTCCGGGAATCGCAACGGCCTTTGGACCAAGTCTTGACTCTTCCGGCTTCACGTCGCCTGTCGACTCATCACGATAGAAATCAGGGCACGCGGCTGCGGGAGCAGTCTCTCGTCCGTCGATCGCATGCAGCTGACCGTCCGCAGTACGGATCAGAATGAAACAACCTCCACCGATACCGCTGTTGTACCCGTCAACGACTCCAAGCGTCAGACAAGCCGCAATCGCCGCATCAATCGCGTTGCCTCCGATTCGCATCGCGTTCAATCCTGCGTCGGTCGCCTGAGGATCCACCGTCGCGACCATGTTCTGCGAGTGAACGCCAACGTTAGGGTAAACGCTCGGCTCGTTTGCCAGTTGCTTGATGGAACCCGAATCGGTCGGAGCAACATCAATGGCAGGGCGAGCCGGCGACAAAGTTGCCTTGGCCCGTAAAACCGGCACCTTCGCTTTGCGAACTTCGACGGTCCGCTCGGAAGCAATCGCCTGAGCGGAAACCGATCGCTCGCAGAAAGAAACGAGCAACAGCAGACTGAAAAACCAAAATTCGTAACGCTTAAGCAAAGTTGAAGTCACAGATCTTCCCTGATCAGATGTGGCAGACGGCATGCGTTGTCTTGGGAAGGATCGGCAGGAACAACCGGGCTTTTGAGCAAAACAGGCTCCGCGATCACCATCGCGACAAAGCCCACAAGCGTTTTAAACGGCTAAGCGTTTCAAATTAACACGCAAGGTCGCTACGGTTGCGAAGTTACGATGAAGCGTTCGCCCATTGCTTCACCAATTCAACGCCGACCTCACAGGCAGCCACCATTTCATGCAGACACGCCCATTCCAAGGGCGAGTGAATGTTGTGCTGACCAGATGAAAGGTTGGGCGTCGGCAAGCCTTTCTCGGTCAGTTGTGAACCATCGGTGCCGCCACGAATGATCGTCAGATCGGGTTTGCGACCAAGTGCTTCATGAGCTGCCACCGCCAACGCGACCGCACGGGGCTCGGAAGCAAGGCCTTCGGCCATGTTGCGATACTGTTTGATGATTTGAACATCGATGTTTGAGCCGGCATGTTTGGCGGTGACTTCATCAGCCAATTGTTTCAGCAAGTCAGCGTACGCCGACAGTTGTTCGGTATCGAAATCTCGCAGCAGGATTTTGATCGTCGATTGAGCGACTCCGCCATCCAGAACATAGGGATGCATGAAGCCGTCACGACCGTCGGTGCATTCCGGGGAAACCACCGCGGGCATCGAATTGATAAAATCGCTGGCAACTCGAATCGCATTCACCATCCTGCCCTTGCCGATCGAGGGATGGATGTTCACGCCGGTGACCGTGACCAACGCCATGTCAGCAGAAAACGTTTCTTGGTCGACCATATCCTGACCGCCGCCGTCGAACGTGTAGCAAACGGTGGCGTTTACCGCTTCGATGTCAACGTGATCGACACCGTGCCCGATCTCTTCGTCACAAGTGAACAACAACCGGACCGGACCGTGTGGAATATCAGGGTTCTCAATCAGATGATTTGCCAACTCCATCATGATGGCGACTCCTGCCTTGTCGTCGCCCCCCAGCAACGTCGTGCCGTCGGTTGTTATGATGGTTTTTCCTTTGGCGTCTGGCAGTTCAGAACAAGTTGCCGCCGTGATGACTTTGGTGGGATCACCACTGAGCACAATATCGTTCCCGTCGAAATCCCGAATCACCTGCGGATTGACATTGGCGCCTGACGTTTCGGGCGACGTGTCCAGATGAGCATTGAATGCGACAACCGGAGCATCGTCGACATTGCCTGGCACCGTCGCCATCACGATACCGTGCTGACTGACTTGCACGTTTTCGGCTCCCATTTCATTCAACTGAGCCACCAACAACTTACCAAGTTCGAACTGACCGTCGCTACTTGGGTAACGCCCCGACTCTTCCACCGCCGTTGTGTCGATCTTTACGTATTGCAAAAATCGCTCGAGCAGTCGTTCAGCGTTCATGGTTGGTTTCCGTTTGCTTTCCATCGTGTGACCAATGCGATAAAGTACGTACTCAGTCATTCGTTTGAATTTTTACAGGTCCACATTCTATGGCAAATCCAGCCGTCAGCTATCTGGTGTTCGATGTCGAAAGTGTGGCCGACGGAAATTTGATTTCGAAGGTTCGCTATCCGTCGGAGTCTTACGATGCGGGCAAAGCGATCGAGGTCTATGCTGCCGAGCGGCTCGAACAGACCGGATCCGAGTTCATTCCCTACACGTACCACGTTCCAATCTCGATTGCGATCATCAAGCTGACGGTTGACTTTCGCATCGTTGACATTGTGACCCTGGACTCGCCCGAGTATCGACCTCATGTGATCACAAAACATTTCTGGGACGGCTGGAAAGCATATAAAATGCCCACGCTTGTCAGCTTCAACGGGCGCACGTTTGATCTGCCTTTGATGGAGCTGTCCGCCTATCGATATGGCGTCAGCATTCCTGACTGGTTCAATTTGACTGCGAGAACCTACGAACAGAAACGCAACCGCTACAACCAGGATTCACACCTCGACCTGCAGGAAGTGATGACCAATTTCAGTGCCAGTCGATTCAATGGCGGTTTGAATCTGGCTGCCAACCTGGTCGGCAAGCCCGGCAAAATGGGAATCGCCGGTCACATGGTTCAGGATCTTTACAACGAAGGGCAGTTGCAACGCATCAATGATTACTGCCGGTGTGACGTGCTGGATACGTATTTCGTTCTATTGCGGACAAAGATCCTGACGGGCGAATTGGATTTGGAACGCGAAGCCGAACTGATTACCGAAACAACGTCGTGGCTGGAAGAGCGAGCCGACGAATTCCCGGTTTATCGCGAGTACCTGGAGCAATGCTCGCCCTGGGAGAATCCGTGGCAGGAAAATTCCGCGGATGATCAGCAAACGGACGCCTGACCGAAGGCCTCGCCGACCTTTTCCATTGGTCGAATCGATGACATTCAGGGCGATCGCAATGCACAAACAGCGATAATGGCCACAACGGTTTATGCCTTGGCCGCTCGTTGAGACCGCTTCCGATCAGACTCTTTCAGTAACTGCTTGCGAAGCCGAATGGTTGACGGCGTGACCTCGACCCATTCATCGTCCTGAACGTACTCCAGTGCAGCCTCCAGACTGAATTGTCGTGGTGGCTTGAGTAAGATATTTTCATCACTGCCTGCGGCACGAATGTTGGTCAGTTGTTTTTCCTTGCAAGGATTCACGGGCAAGTCATTCGATCGTGGGTTTTCGCCAACGATCATGCCTTCGTAAACCTGATCGCCCGGGCTGACGAATAACTCGAATCGTTGCTGCAGATTGAACAAGCCGAAGCCAACCGCTTTGCCTGACGCCATCGAGATCACCGCGCCGTTGGTGCGTGATGGAATTTCACCTTCCACAGGCCGGAACTCGAGGAATCGGTGATTGATGATCGCGGTTCCCTGAGTCGCATTGAGCAACTTCGTTCGCATTCCGATCAGACCACGAGATGGAATCACGAAACTGGCAAGCGTGAACTCGCCGCGCGCGTTCATTTCCAGCAGATCGCCACGGCGATTTCCCACCAGCTCCATGACTGGGCCGAATTTATCGGTCGGCACTTCGACGACCAGCGTTTCGAAGGGTTCATGGTCCTTGCCATCGATTTTCTTGACGACCACCTGAGGCATTCCGATCGACAGTTCGAATCCCTCACGTCGCATCGTTTCAATCAACACCGCCAAGTGCAGAATTCCTCGACCTGAAACAGCAAACGAATCGCCCGATTCCAAAGGACGCACTCGCAACGCCACGTTTCGCTCCAGCTCCTTCATCAATCGCTCGCGCACCTGGCGGCTGGTGACGTATTTTCCTTCCTTGCCCGCCAGCGGCGAACTGTTGATCGTGAAAATCATCTCAAGCGTTGGCTCGTCGACGGAAATTCGCGGAAGAGGTTCGGTGATTTCCGAATGACAGATCGTGTCGCCAATTTCAACATTTTCCAAGCCAATCAATGCGACCACTTCGCCCGCTTCGGCTCGTTCGACTTCCACGCGGCCCAGCTTGTCAAACGAGTTCACGGCGCTGATTTTTGCAGAAACCGGTTTGCCGTCCGCCGCGATGACGTTGACGGTCTGCCCTTTCTTGACGATCCCAGATTCGATTCGACCGACAGCGATTCTTCCAACGAATTCGGACCAGTCCATCGTGGTCACGCACATGCGGAACTCGCCCGGCTGAATGCTCGGGGCCGGCACGTGCTCGATCACCATGTCCAACAATGGCTCCATGTTGCCAGACAGATTTTCCAGATCGTGCGTTGCAAAACCGTTCTTGGCCGAGGCGTAAATGAAGTGGAAATTATCCAGGTAATCTTCGCCCCCCATTTCGAGGATCAACTCCATGGCCTCGTCGACAACTTCAGCGGTGCGAGCATCAGGCTTGTCCACTTTGTTGATAATCACCATCGGCTTGAGCCCCGCCTCAAGCGCCTTGCCCAACACGAACCGAGTTTGCGGCATCGGTCCTTCAGCGGCGTCGACCAGCAGCAATGCTCCATCGGCCATTTGAAGAACGCGTTCGACTTCGCCACCAAAGTCGGCGTGTCCCGGCGTGTCGATGATGTTGATCTTGATGCCCTTGTAGGGCAGGGCAATGTTCTTGGCGAGGATTGTGATGCCACGTTCTTTTTCGATGTCACCTGAATCCAGAATTCTCTCGCCTTGCAACTGAGCATCACGAAACTGACCGCTTTGTCGCAGCAGGCAATCAACCAGCGTGGTCTTGCCGTGATCGACGTGAGCGATGATGACGATGTTACGAATATCTTTGCGTTGAGTCATAAGTAAGTGAACTATTCAAAACTGAATCTGACGTTGAGAACTCTTGTGCATGTTGCACTTAACGATCGCGGCGGCGTTACAAAAATTCGGTCGAGAGTAGCCTGGTGCCGCGATACATAATTAAACGTCTAATAAAAGCGTTCCAATTGCCCAGCCAACGCCGACCCGGGGTCAAAACATGAATCGCGAAATCATAGGCCTCACCCTTAGCGAACGAAAGGTTGGTGAGCCGGATTTGCATGACAAGCCGTGTCGCAGCGTTGAGATCACGCCGACGCTGTCACTTTCTTGTGATCCTTCCGATATTCCCCGAGAGCGTTGATGCGAAGTTGGCGGCGACGATCGTTTTGCAGCTATCGCAACATTCGGCACCCTGAACCGGCTTCGACGGAGTTGAGCCGGGCGCTACGGTTTCAGTATGCAAAAAACCTTGAATTTGGCGACTTTGCAATCAGTCGGAGACTTTGTCAAGATTTGGTGAAAGTCGGCGTTGAAACGTTTCGAGGACTCGACATTCGCTTGAATCTCGATACGTTGGAATGTTAGAAAAATTGAAGTATTGACCAACACCCATCAAGAACACCGTAGTAACCCCACCGATTTGGAGAAAATTATGAACTTGAAATTTACACGTATTGCGTCAGCCTTGTTGATGGCGGCAGCCGTCACCGTTGGCGGTGTGTTGGAAACAAAAGGTCAAACCGTTTTGTTCACCGATGATTTTGAGAGTGAAAGTCCCTCAGGCTTCACACGAGTTCTGGCACCTGCTGTTGACTTTCCAAACGGACAGTTCAACGATCCCGGTAATGGCGATGTTTTCGGCATCGTAGACAACACGGCCAGCTTTGCGATCTCTGACGAATCAGCAACGTCTTTCCCCAGTGACACGCAAGGATTCGCTGACTCAACCAAGACTGACTTGTTCCTTGGATTTACAGACACCGTGAACGACTTGAACCCCGACCCAGATGCGGACGGAGGAGTCCTTTCCGAAGTTTCGGTCGTTTGGACATTTGATGTCACTGGCCAGTCAAATCTTGGTCTTTCTTTTGACGTTGCAGCGATGGGAAATTTTGAAGGTCCTCTTGGTCGTAACGATCCAAATGCTCCGTTTGCATTTGATGCGGACACGTTATCCTTCACTGCATCTATTGACGGTGGAGCTGCTCAAGAGATTGCTTTCGGTACTGGCCAAGACGGGGGCACCCTTTCCTACACGCTGGAAAGTGGCACAGTGACTGAACTCGGCGACCCGTTTGCCATTGGAACTCGTCAGATGGACAACAATGTTGTCGGCACCGTCATTGACAACAATTTTCAGAACCTGAGTTTCGCGATTCCAGGCAGCGGAAGCAGTCTGGAGCTTACCTTGGTTGCACGTTTTGACGGCGGAGCTGAGGCTCTTGGAATTGATAACTTGCAGATCACTGCAGGTAACACTGGCGGTCTGCCTGGTGACTTTGACAACGACGGTGATGTCGATGTCGATGACATCGATGCCTACGCAGCCGTTCTCGGACAGTCAGCAACTGGAAACGAAGAGTTCGATTTTGTCGAAGATGGCAATATCACTCTGGCTGACTTGCAGTTTCACGTTGAAAATTACGTCATGACCAACAATGGCCAGACAGGAACGTTCCTAGGCGACCTGAATCTTGACGGCACCGTCAATGTTTTGGGTGATGCCTTCACCATTGTGGGTAACTTGAACGGGCCAGCAACGAGCTATGCACAAGGTGACCTGAACCTCGATGGAACAGTTAACGTTCTCGGTGACGCATTCACATTGGTCGGCAACCTTGGTAGCAACA
The DNA here is from genome assembly GCA_964468915.1 of uncultured Pirellulaceae bacterium. Classification (GTDB taxonomy): domain Bacteria; phylum Planctomycetota; class Planctomycetia; order Pirellulales; family Pirellulaceae; genus Mariniblastus. The sequence goes on along the minus strand of CAYXWX010000007.1, from coordinate 63,984 downwards.
ACAATCCGGGAAGCTCTGCTTCGGCATCGGCCGTTCCTGAGCCAGGGACCCTGAGCCTGTTGACAATTGCTGCGGTTGGACTTGCGGCACGTCGCAAGCGTGCGTAACTAGGTATTTCAGCTTTTTCTGACCTGGCACTTTCACAGTTGCCTGGTCGAGGACAATCTTGGCGTCCGGTTTCACAGAGAAACCGGACGTTTTTTCGTTTGTCCTTTGGTCCGGTCCCTGATTATCTTCGCCCCCTATCAATAAAGATTCCATCCATGTGGTCGCCGTGGGTATAATCTTAGGTTCCCTCCATGTTTCGAAATCACTCGCTACACTTCGCCACGAGTTAACAACAGCTCTTTTCACAAGCCCAACTCTTATCCATGCAAAATTCCAAACTGAGTGCACTGTCGAACGTTTACGCGGCCGCAGCAAGAATCTTCTTTCCGAAGCCTCTGACGTTAGGTTTGTTTTGTTTTTTGACAGCGATCGCTGGATCAACAAAAGCTCAGCTATACGAACCGCCGGCTGGCTATTACAGCACTGCGACAGGTACTGGGTCAGTTTTGGAATCGCAACTGCATAACATTATTGATGACCATTTTGAGTTCTCGTACAACGGCGCTCGAGCTGTCATCGAAGTCATAGACCGTGACCCCAACAACTCGAACAACATCTGGCTTACATACAACCAACAGTCCGTGTCATCCAGCAACTACTCGCTGTGGAATCGCGAGCACACGTGGCCTCGTTCCAAAGGCATCGGCAGCAGTGGGGCGGATAACTCAGACGTGCATCAACTGAGGCCTGCAAATTTTCAGGTCAACTCGGATCGCGGTAATCTGCACTTCGGCGGTGCTTACGGCAGCCTCGGGGGCAACTTCGGGCCGCTGAACGACGGAAACGGCACGGTGTGGTATCCGGGTGACTGGGATGCGGGACATATTGCTCGCCAACAGTTCTACGTTCAAGTTCGATACGATGGATCAGACGGAGCGACGAACGATTTGGAATTGGCCAACGGAACTCCTTCAGGCAACAGGCTGGGTGACCTGGCTCGTTTGATAGAATGGCATTTCGCGGCACCGGTTAGTGAATTCGAGCGTCGCCGCAATGACCTGATTTACGATGACTATCAGAGAAATCGAAATCCGTTTATTGATCATCCTGAATTTGCCTGGTCGGTTTTTGTTGATCAGGCAAATGACAGCCGAATCGAGGTTGCGGGCGGGACGACCAACGGAAATGGTGGATCAACGCTGAACATCCAGGAACGGGCGATCTTTGGGAACACCAGCCCGATAACCCGGTCAGTGACACTTAACAAATCCGGACTTGATGGAACTTACTACTCGGTGGAAACCAGTGGTGATGTCGAAAGTTCGCTGACAGGCAATCGGAACGCTTTTCGATCCAGCCAGACTGACTCCACGTCATTCACGGTCGAAATTGACGGCCCTGGATTTGGTGTTGGAACCACCAGCGGCACCGTCACCATCAACAATCTTGACATTACGGAACAGGGCGGAGCGGGGCGTGGAGCTAACGACGGCGATGATGTGATCAATGTCTCATACACCGCACTTGATCATGCTCAACCTTCATTCGCATCCAACTCAGATTCAAGTTCCCGAAGCATCGATCTTGGTGACTTTTTTGTTGGAAGTCAGTACACGCCCGGAACTTCGATCGAACTGTTTAATCGCGAATCGTTCGTGGGAGCTGAACTGACTGCCAACTTGGATCTCGACGCGATTTTGGAAACTGATGCAGGGGATAAGTTCTCGTTCTCGAACGACCTGTTCAATGATCTGGCTCCGAACGAAAGCCGATCATTTTCTTTCGACGGTACGTCCGATGAAATTGGGACTTTCACGGCCCAGTACGAATTCCAAGTGTCGGACGAAGACATCGCGGGCGAGGAATCATCGTCGCTGACACTCAGCCTCAGTTTTGACGTGGTTGCTCAGCGAGGCGATTTCAGTATCTCGGGAAATATCGACGATATTGACATCGATTTTTACTCGGGGCAGCTTGGCCAGCTTGTCGATGCAGAGTCGGAGCTACGAGAACTTGATCTTGATGCAGATGGCATGATCACACTGGCTGATCACGACCTGCACGTGACGACACTCGTTCAAACCACAGCCGGCGGCGAGGGAACCCTCATTGGAGATTTGAACCTTGACGGGAACGTCGATGTGCTCAGCGATGCGTTTGCATTCGTGGGTAACCTGGGATTAAGCGGCACCGTTGGCTACGCAGATGGGGATCTGAACGCGGACGGAACCGTCAATGTGCTTGGCGATGGTTTCCGCCTCGTAAATAACCTTGGCCAATCAGCCAACGGTTCGGCATCGGTTGCGACATCCAGCATCCCTGAACCCGGGTGCCTGGTTGTATCAACGCTTTCCTTTACAGGCCTCTGCTTGCGAAGGCGTCGATAAAACAAGCCCCCGAAGCTCCGTCAAACCATTGCGTTGCTGGAACAAGCTGAACATTGCAGTTCCTGCGTAACCCCTGGCTTTGGAGCTGGCGTCGGAGCATCGAACGATGTCGCCGACTCGACGAGCTCTCCCCGCAGGATTTGAATCTGATCAGGGGCCTCAATTCCAAGAGACACTGTCTTCCCTTTGATTTTGACCACCTTCACGGTAATACCAAGCTCTGGGAATGAAATCGTTTCGTGAGTGTGACGTGAAAGTACCAACATTAATTCGTCCTTGAAAAAAATGATTTAAACAACAGTGATCTTGCTTGCTGATCCACCTTGTTGAATCAAAGGTCGAACACAGCCGATCGTCTGAAAGGTAGACGCAAAAAGAACGCCAACCTTTCGCGAAACATGCCAGAATGTTTAAAAAAAACTGCAATGGCATAAATCGCCTTAACTGAAGACCGCAGCTTATCCAGCTTGACGACTTACGTATGACAGCAGCCAGTAACAGCACATGGACACACCGTGCCGGTTGGTTCGCAGACTGTCTGAGATTGATCGCGCAACGATCAGTTTGAGACATCGAGACGCATCGAACTCGCCCTCTGTGCAACAACGTCTCAGTTGAGGCATCGCCACAGGCCCTTCTCATTCTGACGGCATGTCACGCTTGTAACAGGGTTCGAATAATCCTGAATTACCGAAAAAAGAACCTCATTCCCATATAAAACAACCAAACGGTGCGCCCAATTGGCCTACTTGCTTGCATTTTTGACAGTGTGTCAGAAAATGCAGCCATGGAGTTGTTAAGCCCGAAAAAGCTCGAAATTCAAGAACGTGAGCAGAAGATCCTCGCCGTCGCGCGGCCGATCGTCGTTCGTGAAGGCTATCAAGCACTAAGCATGGAGCGGATTGCCGAAGAGGTCGAGTACTCACGCGGCACGATCTACAACCATTTTTCATGCAAAGAAGAGATCATCATCGCGCTTGCAGAAAAAGGAGCAGCGAAACGGGTGGAGATGTTTCGCGCGGCGGCTTCGTATCAAGACAAGTCTCGATTTCGCATGCTGTCGATTTGTTACGCCGCCGAACGTTTTGTCATTAACTACCCTGATTATTTTCTGCTGGAGCAAATTTTCAATCTGGATTCGGTCCGAGAAAAGGCTCCACAAAAACGCCAGCAAGTGATTCACACATGTGAAATCCAGTGCATGGGAATCGTCACGGGAGTCGTCAGAGATGCGATCGCTCATGGCGACCTCGCGTTGCCGGCTGACATGACACCCGAGCGATTGGTGTTCGGGCTTTGGGCGTTAACGTCTGGAGCATACGGACTGACATTCACATCACAGTCATTGCCACAGATCGGGATCGATAACCCGTACTCGGTTGTACGAAGCCACGTTTGCCATTTGCTGGATGGCTATGGCTGGAACCCGCTTACCAGCACCCATGAACTGGACGAAGTGTTCTCATGCATTGAAAAATCGTTCGGAAAATCGTTTTGAAATTTTCGTCATGACTCAATCAAAAACTCAATCAATCTTGCATCAGAAAACTCGCTCTGTCAGCAGGACATCGATCCTGATCCCCGGCGCAATTCTCGCGTGCATTGTTCTGCTTGGCGGGATTATCTGGTTCGTCCAGAGTAATCGATCTGTTGTTGAGAACGACCGTTCGCAAACCACTCTCGATAACGCTCCGAAACCATTGCCCGTTAACACGATTTCAATTTCACTTGAAAGCGATGTGACTCAGACCCAGTCATACACTGGAACCATCCAGGCAAAGCAGAGCAGTGACCTCGCGTTTGAACTTCCCGGAACGGTTACCGAGGTGCTGGTCAGAGAAGGTGACTCAGTCACGAAAGGACAAGTTCTGGCACGACTGGACACCCGCACCTTGATGGCCAGACGAGCCGCCACAGAAGCTCAACTGGATCAGGCCAAAGCCAGGCTGGATGAGCTGAACGCAGGCCCTCGAGATGAGCGAATCCGGTCCGCCATGGAGCAGGTCAGGGCTCGCGAATCCGACTATCGCCTGGCCGCACTGAACCGTGATCGTCGGCAATCCCTGCATAACGCTGGAGCGGTGTCGGACGAGGAGTTCGACCAGGCTCGTTTTGGAGTTCAGGCAGCCGAAGCCAATCTGAAAGACGCCAGAGAACGATTAAACGAACTGGAAACGGGCACACGAAAGGAACAACTTGCCGCTCAGGCATCTGCGGTTCGTCAGCTGGAGTCTTCGCTGGACGAGATCGATGTTTCTCTTCAGAAAAGTGAACTGATTGCGCCGTTTGCAGGGACGATTTCTCGCCGGTACGCAGACAACGGAAGCGTGGCCTCAGCGGCCGTCCCGATCGTCCGTTTGATTGAGAGTGGAAATCTTGAGGCGGTCGTCGGGCTTCCTCCTGACGTTGCCATGTCGATCATCCATTCGTCTGATTCGAGCGTCACCTTGAATGTTGGTGAGCGAGAAATTTCGGCCTCCGTCCGTTCGCGCGTTCGCGAGCTCGACCCGGTCACTCGGACCCAGAACATTCTATTGGACATTGATCCGACCGATGCAACGGTTGTCGTCCCCGGTGAGTTATGCGAATGGAGAATCGAACAAACCGTGAATCGATCTGGTTTCTGGTTGCCAGCATCCGCGTTGACTCGAGGCGTTCGCGGATTGTGGTCCGTGATCGTCGCGGTGGATCTGAATGGCCAGTCGCTGGCAGAAAAACGGGATATTGAAATCGTGTTGACGGAGTCGGATCGCGTTTTGGCACGAGGTATGTTGTCCGATGGCGATCGAGTGGTTCTGGATGGGCTGCATCGAGTTGCTGCCGGCCAGAGAATTGTCGACACGAAACCAACGGCATCCGATCAAAAATCCGCGCTCAAGTAGCAGTAACCATCTGCGGTCATGCCCGATCGAAACAAAAACTCATGCAACTGAGCAACTTCTTTTACCGAAATCCTCGTCTGACGCTTTTGACGATCTGTCTGATTCTTGTCAGCGGTTTGTCGTCATGGTTCGTCCTTCCCAGAATGGAAGATCCTCAACTGGTCCAGCGAGGGGCGATCATCAACACGATCTATCCCGGTGCAAACCCAACGCGAGTCGAATCGCTGGTGACGGAAAAGATCGAAGAGGCATTGGAAGAGATCGAACAGATCAAGGAAGTGCGTTCGTCCTCACGCGAAAGTATTTCCACGATCACGGTGGAGCTACGCGACGACGTACTCAACAGCACACCGATCTGGTCTCGAATTCGAGATCGGCTGAGTGACATCGAGCCTGATTTGCCGCGAGACGCTTTCAAACCCGACTTTGACGAACTCGAATTCAAAGCGTTTGCACTGCTGGTCGCGCTGAAGTGGGATCAGGAATCGCCCGTGAACTACGCTGTTCTCAATCGGCTGGCATTACAGTTGAAAGATCAGCTGCAGGCGATTGGGGGCACGATGAAAGTCGAAACCCGTGGCGAGCCCTCAGAAGAAATTGTTGTCCGGTTGAACTCGAACCGCCTGGCGGCACTCAATTTGACGGTCCAGGCGGTTTCAGACCAGATTCGCCGAAGTGACGCCAAGGTCTCGGCGGGGCAGATTCGAGGAGCCAAAGAAGAGCTTTTGCTGGGTGTATCGGGTGAGCTGAGTTCACTTCAGCAGATAGAACAGATTCCGATCACTCACCAAAACGGTCAAGGATTCACTCGTCTGAGCGATATCGCTCGCGTCGAAAAAACAGCAGTCGATCCACCTGATGGAATCGCCGTCGTCGATGGAAAACGTTCTATCGTGGTTGGTGCCTACGTGCGTGGTGATTCTCGAATTGATCTTTGGTCCGAAGAAGTGAACGTGGTTCTGGATGAATACGAGTCCCTGTTGCCACGTGGTATTTCGATGGATCGAATGTTCGATCAAAACAAGTACGTCGCCACGCGTTTGACCACACTGATCGGCAACCTTTTGCTGGGGGCGACGGCGGTCTTCGTGGTGATCTTTCTGCTGATGGGTTGGCGAAGTGCGTTGGTGGTTTCAACCGCTTTGCCGCTATCGGCATTGATGGTGCTGACCGGCATGCGTGTGCTGGAAATCCCAGTGCACCAGATGTCGGTGACCGGCTTGATTATCGCGCTGGGTTTGTTGATCGATAACGCCATCGTCATCGTCGACGAAACGTCCAAGGCCTTACGCGAGGGGCTGAGTCCTGCCAGCGCGGTGTCCAAAAGTGTCCGTCAACTTTTCTTTCCACTGCTGGGTTCCACGCTGACCACGGCATTCACGTTCGCTCCGATTGCCTTGATGCCCGGGCCTGCGGGCGAGTTCGTGGGAGCGATCGCTGTTAATGTGATTCTGGCGATCTTCAGCTCGCTGTTTCTGGCCATGACCATCATTCCGGCCATCGCTGCCACAATTGCTCCGGCCGACCTCGGTGACAGCGGATCGACAACGTCGGAAGGCTTCGACACACCCCAAAGCCCCAGACGCTGGTGGCGTAATGGTCTGTTCAGTGTCCGACTCAATCGAATCTACTGCAACGCTCTGGATTTCATCTATGCACGACCGTGGATTGGCGTCCTGATCGGAATCGCTGCACCGATCGCGGGCTTTATCGCAGCGACTCAACTGAGCGAGCAGTTCTTTCCTCCCTCTGATCGAGACCAGATTCATATCGAGCTGGAACTTTCTCCCCAAAGTTCAATCGCGGCGACACTGGAAACAACTCGCCAGATGCGTGAACAGTTATTAAAGGATCCGGACGTTGAGCAGGTCGATTGGTTCATCGGAGAAAGCGCACCAGCGTTTTATTACAACCTGATTCCCCGACGCGCAAATATTTCGCAATATGCGCAGGCCCTGGTCAAACTGAAGTCGGCTGAGAATCAGCCTGCGATCATCCACAGAATTCAAAGCGATCTGGATCAGAAATTCGCGCACGCACGAGTTCTGGTCAGACAGCTGGAACAAGGGCCTCCGTTTGACGCACCGGTAGAAGTGCGTCTGTTTGGTCCTGACCTTGGGCGATTGCAGGAACTGGGGCAGGACTTACGAGGAATTCTGGTCGACACACCCGGTGTGATTCATACGCGATGTGAACTGGACGAAGTCTTGCCGCGAGTGAGAATGTCTGTGAAAGACGAGGCCGCGCGGGCTGCAGGAGTGAGCCTGACCGACATCGCATCCCAAATCAACGCGTTGACTGAAGGCAGCGTCGGTGGCAGCGTGATCGAGGGAACCGAAGAACTGCCCGTCAGAATTCGGCTGGATCGCTCCGACAGCCAGACGTTAGCTCAACTTGCATCGATGGAAATCCTAAACCAAACGAACGTTAACGGTTCAGGCGAAAACGTGCCGGTCACGAACGCCGCGTTTCGAGGCATTCCCGTTTCGGCCCTGGCAAGTTTTGATCTTGAGCCCGAATACGGAGCGATCTCTCACCTGGATTCGCAGCGAATGAATGAGATTCAGGTTTATATTCCGGCTGGCGTTCTTCCATCATCCGTTTTAAACAACTTTCAGGATCGTCTGGCGGAATCAAGTTTCGAACTTCCGGCCGGATACCATTTGCAGTACGGCGGTGAGTCCGCGAAGCGTGATGAAGCCGTTGGAAACCTGATCGCGAGCGTAGGCATCCTGATGGTGTTGATGGTCGCCACTCTGGTGATGTCGTTCGGTTCGTTTCGTACAGCCGGAATCGTTGGCTTCGTCGGAATGCTGTCTGCCGGACTTGGAATGGGAGCACTCTGGATTTTTGGCTATCCGTTTGGGTTCACGGCAATCATTGGAACGATGGGATTGCTGGGAGTAGCAATCAATGACACCATCGTCGTGCTGGCAGCCATCAAGAACGACGAAGCCGCAAAATCGGGTGATCGAATCGGGATGAGGCGGGTCGTGAATCACTCCACGCGACATATTATTTCGACGTCACTCACGACCATGGCTGGGTTTACGCCTCTGATTATCGGTGGAGGCGGTTTCTGGCCTCCCACCGCGGTTGCCATTGCAGGTGGCGTTGCCGGTGCCACATTGCTGGCACTGATTCTGGCTCCGTCGTGTTACCTGATGCTGATGTGCCCGGTAGCCGGCACTTGCTTGAGTCCTGCTAGCGACCCAGCGAATCCCTGATTCGTCTTTTCGCCAATCCATAGCATTTCTACCATCGATCTCTGGATTTCAAGGAATGAATCATTTGCCGGAACGCCAAGCATGGCAGGTCGAACTCAAAATCAACCGCACCCCTTTGAAGACGGTCCCCGTCGTCACGCACGATCGGAACGAACCCCACGAAAACGCCGGCGATGGCTCTGGCCACTGGCCCTGTTGTTGCTGATCGTTTTCTTCCTGCCGAACGTGATCGCGATGACCGGGCTGAAGCAGCAGGCAATCGACTATGCCTTAGCCGACTTCCAAGGACGAGTCACCGTAGGTTCAGCCAGCTTTGGTTGGCTTCAGCCGATCAGGTTAGACAAGGTGGATGCCGTTGACGCCGCAGGCCAGCCCCTTGCTTCGATCGAACAGATCAAGACGTCACGCTCGCTGCTGAGCTTCCTGACATCGAACGACTACGGGTTGGTTGAAATCAATCAACCATCAGTTTGGCTTCAACTGGACTCAGGCACCAGTAACCTTGAGGACGCTTGCGCCGCTTGGTTAAACACTGAGAACAGCGATAACACGCTATCGTCTTCCACCAACGAAGTGGCAGATCAGAACATCCGGTTGCCGAAAATGCAGTTGAATGTCGTCAATGGAACGATTGGTATTTTCTCAACGGATGAAACTCAAAGTTGGCAGATCGAACAGCTGAACGTGACTGCCAACACCAGCCATGAATTGGCTGCGGTTATCGCAGAAGCAGCATGTCAGGTCACCGTGTACAACGGTCCTGTCGGGGGCGAGTTAACTCCGCAAACAAGCGGAGCGTTAGCTGCATCGGCGCAGGTTGACCCGGGCAGCCCAGTGCTTGCCGGTCAATCAATCGAGGTGGCATTTAAATCGGACTCGTTACCTGTATCGATCGCCGGCCCGTTCCTCCAACGAATCCTCGGAGCGATTGAAACGGATGGCACGCTGAGCGCCGACATGCAAGCGGCTGTCAATACAGCGACCGGTCAAACTCACATTTCGATCAAACAAGCCGACATCGCGAAAATGATTGTTGTCGCCCCGCAGCTGATCGGGTCTGACGAACTGCGAGTCGCCAACTTGACGGCGATTGGAAACCTGACGGTCGATCCGTCAATCGTGACGGCTGACCAATTTCAAATTTCCAGCGATTTTGCAAACGTCTCCGCCAACGGAACGCTCGACCTGAATCATCTTGCCGGGCTGTCAGCTGCCAGTGCATCAACGGTAGACGCCACGCTGCTGAACACGCCGTTTCAGTTGAATGGCGAGATCGATCTGGCAAAAGTCGCCAGGACATTCCCCACAACTTTACACCTGCATGACGGTCTGAAAATTGAATCAGGCTCCGTCAATTTTCAGGCAGCCAGCCGCGTCGAGAACGATGCTCGCAGGTTGATTGTCAATGTTGACACTGCGAACCTCGTTGCGCGAGATCAAGGCAAGCCCATTGTCTGGCAAAAACCCTTACGGCTGGTCGGAACGATTCGAGAAGCCAATTCCGGATTAATCCTGGAAAAAGTACTTTGCGAATCCGACTTCCTGACAATCTCCGGGACAGCCAATCAGGATACGGGGTCATTTGCCGCCGAGGGCGACCTCGATCAGTTGTTGCAGCGAGTCAGCCAGTTCGTCGACGTAGGGCAAACCAGACTATCCGGCGTTCTGGATGGAACACTTGCCTGGCAAACCAGTGCTCCTGATCAAGCCGGTGGAAGCCGCCCGGTTCAGTTGATCGGCCAATTCAAGATTGATCGACCACAGTTTCAACTTCCTGGCCTGCCGGCATGGCAACGACCTCAATTGACAACACGATTGTCAGCAGCAGGACGTGCGATGCCAGATCAATCACTCCAGCTGGATCAAGCCGGGATACAGGTCGACGTGGGAACTGAACAAGTGTTGGCAACGTTGGCAGAACCTGTTGCAAACGCGTTGGCTCAATCAACCTGGAAACTGGACACTCAATTGACCGGGTCTGCCGCAGGTTGGTTGGCCCACGTGAAAAACCTGGTCGACCTCGGTGATATTCAGGCGGATGGACAGATTCAAGCCCACGCTTTGACACACTTGAATCCAGACTCGATCGAGATTCACGGAGGCAAGTACGAGATTCAACAGTTGCGATTTGATGGCTACGGCCTGACGATCAGAGAGCAACAGACCAACGGTACGATCGATACGCGATACGATTTGACATCGGGCCAGTTGCTGGTTGCCGACACCTCGCTGTCTTCGAATTCAATCTCCCTGAGCGGGCAACAGATTTCGGTTGAAGTTTTTGAAAATGTGCAAATCAATGGTGATGTTGCGTTTCGAGCCGACGTAAATCGTGTCGCTGACTGGCTCCAGCTTTCGCCAACTGACGACAGCGTTTTCTGGTTTGGTGATGGGCAAGGAACGATACGATTTGCCTCCGACGCTGACGGAATCGGCCTGGTGATCTCGTCAAGCGTTGACAATATGATTGCCGCATCGCGACAGGTCGGCTCAGCCAGAAGCTCAACTCGGGTTGCCGCGAACCAGCATGAAATCCAAACCGTCTCGAATTCGACACCGTGGATGGAATTGTGGCGTGAATCCAAAGTGAATCTGGGCTCACAGATCAAGCTGGACAATGATTTCGAAACCATCTCTTTCGCAAACACGTCTCTCCAGTCGAGTACTGTCCGGGCCAACGTTGAAGGAGAGATCGCAGACCTGTCGGGAGCAATGGTCGCCAACATGCGAGGCAACTGGGCTCCCGACTGGCAAAAGCTGAACGCTTTATTGGCAGCCTACACCGGACAGCTTGTTCAAATGGCAGGGCAGGGCAGCTACCCCATCGCGATTCGTGGCCCGCTGTTTGAGCCCGCCCATTCAGGGAATTCGTCTGATCAACCGGCAGCCTGGGTATCACCGCTACTTTCCGCCGCCACCGAATTCGGTTGGCAGCAGGCGTCGCTCGCGGGCATGCCAGTTGGCGCAGGGAAAGTTCAGCTGGACTTGCAACAGGGAATCGCGAATGTCAATTCCAGCGAGATTTCATTCAGCGGTGGCACCGTGCAGCTCCAACCACAACTTGATCTGCGAGGTGCGGATCCAGTTCTTTACCTGCCTGAGGGGAAAGTGATCAATCAGGTTGCGTTGAATCCTGAAACTGCACGCACCTGGCTGGCCTACGTCGCGCCGCTGGCTGCCGACGCGACCAGTGCTCAAGGAACGTTCAGTCTTGCAACCAAAGGGGCACAGGTGCCGTTGATGAGTCCGCAGAAAATGAAGGCGGAAGGCGAACTGACGCTTTCCAACATTGTCATTGGCGCCGGACCGACCTCGGAAAAGTTGATCGCAACCGCAGTCCAACTTCGCTCGATGATTGATCCTGATTCGGCCGGCAAACAACGCGACTTGAAAACGTGGCTGACCCTCGAACAACAAACGATTCCCGTTGCCATCCACGATGGACGTGTTTTTCATGACGGAATAAGAATCAGCCACAAGGACATTGTTATCGAAACACGCGGCAGTGTAGGGCTCGATCAGTCTCTCGACATGATCGCCGAAATTCCCATTGCGGATGATTGGATTGACGGCAACCAGCATCTTGCCGCACTTCGAGGTCAAAAGATCTCGATCCCCGTGACGGGTACCGCTTCATCGCCACGTCTGGATCTTTCTGCCATCAACCAGATTTCCAGTCAGTTGATCCAGAAAGCCGCAGGTGGTGCGATCAACAAATTGATCGGAGACAAGGTAGCTCCCAAGGTGACCAAATACCAAAACGAACTCAACCAGCGCGTGACCAAAGGAGCCAATCGGCTGCAAGATCAGATTCAAAGCAAGTTACTGGAAAAGATCGCCCCCCAGAATGGCAATGACGCCGGCGAATCCACCGAAAACAACTTGAAGCGTGAGCTACTGCAAGGCATCGGCAACCTGTTTGGCAACTAGGCGTTACTAGTCATCGGTTTGCCAAACCGACTACGGCTTTTACCATTCACTGGAACGTGGCTCGAATTAAAATCAAGGGTTGGTCGCGCTGTGACATCTGTTCTGCTTCGTTCCAAGTGAGTTACGACTTCAACCTGTTGTCGAAACGTTTTCGTTCCTGATTGTTTTGAAATGGTAGATCGGTTTGTTTTAATGAACGCACTGCTCGCAAGATCGTTTGCATCATCCTCACGAGCGTCAATCATTGCTCTGCTGGCAGCTTGTTTTGGGGCACCCAATCTGAGTGCTCAAAATCTGGATCCGTCGCCCGGGTACTATGATTCCGCAACAGGAACGGGTTCAACTCTGGCTTCACAGTTACATGACATCATCGACGATCACACTGTCCTGAACTACAACAGTGCGAGGTCAACACTACAAATAATCGATGCTGATCCGAATCAGCCTGGCCACATCATTCTGGCGTATACGAATGAATCGCTGGATCTGACCCCACTGAGTGGAAACTCGATCCCGGGTTGGGACTCGGGGAGCAGTTGGAACCGAGAACACACGTGGCCTCGCTCCAGAAGTGTCGGGTCTTCAGGCCCGGATAATACGGACCTGCATCAACTGCGACCTTCCGATCCTGGTATCAACGGTTCTCGCAACAACCTCAACTTCGGTGGAGCATACGGTTTGGGCTCTGCGGGTCGAGTCGATGACGGGGCGGGTACCGTCTGGTATCCGGGTGATCAGGATGCCGGTTTGATCGCACGTCAGCAGTTTTACATGGACGTCAGATACGACGGCTCGGATTCCAGCACGGAAGACCTGACTCTCGCATCCGGAAACCCTGCTTCTGGAGGTCCACAGATGGGAGATCTGAACAGGTTAATCGAATGGCACTTTGCGGATCCGGTCGACAACTTCGAGCGCACTCGAAACAGCGTGATCGAAAACGACTATCAAGGGAACCGAAATCCGTTCATCGATCGACCTGAGTTCGCGTGGTCCGTTTTCGTTGACCAACAGAACGACAGTCGAATCGAACTTTCAGGTGGGTCCACCAACAGCGATGGTGGTTCAACTCTCGATCTCGATCGTCGAATCATTACAGGCAGTGGAGGCGTAACGGCACACACGGTCACACTGAACAAATCAGGACTTGATGGAACCTATTATTCCGTTTCAGTTTCTGGATCAGCAACGAGTGAATTGAACGGCATTTTCAACGCATTTCAAACCAATCAAGTTGGCTCTGCCACTTTTGAAGTTGATCTGAATGCTTCAACGGAAACGCCCGGAATTTCGACTGGATCAATTACAATTGACAACCTGGACATCACTTCAGCAGGAGGAATCGGGCGTGGCAGCAATGATGCCGACGACACGATCAATCTCTCGCTGGCCGTGCTCGATCACGCTCAACCCTCTTTGAACTCAACCTCAAACGTTGTTTCGCAAGTGATCGATCTGGGTGATTTTTTTATTGGCAGCCAGTACACGCCGTCAATCAGCGTTGAACTTTTCAATCTCGCCGCGGCTGCTGGCGACGGGTTGACGGCAAACCTGGACCTCGATGCGATCGTCGAAGTTGACGCCGCCGATAAATTTTCTTTTGCAAACAACCTGTTTACTGATCTTCAAGCAGGGTCATCAGAGTCAATCTTGTTTGATGGTTTGTCCGACGCTCTTGGCACGTACGTCGCTGAGTACGATTTGCTTGTTTCTGACGAGGATATCGCCGGAGAGGCGAACTCAACACTGGAGCTGAGTCTTTCATTTGATGTCGTCGCGGAAGTGGGGGACTTCAGCATTTCGGGAAACATAGACGACACGGATATCGATTTTTACTCTGGCCAGTTGGGACAAACGGTAGATTACCAGTCAGAGTTTCGCGAACTTGATCTGGATGGAGACGGTACCATCACGTTGGCCGACCATGACCTGCACGTCAACACGCTGGTCGAAACATCCATTGGGATTCAGGGAACGCTCATTGGAGACGTCAACCTGGACGGCCAGGTGAACCTGTTGGGCGACGCATTCATCCTGCTTGGCAATCTGGACAGACCCGGAACCTTTGGGTTTGCCGATGGAGATTTGAATGCTGACGGCACGGTCGACCTGTTGAACGACGCATTTCGTCTTCTGGCCAACCTGGGCAACGGGTCTGGCAGCTCGAGCCTGATCGCGACCACGGCGATCCCGGAACCTGCCAACTCCACTTTGATGCTCGCAATGGCGATAGCATTCGCATCGACCCGAAATCGAAAGCGGTGAACATTTGCGTCACCGACGGTCAGTCCAGACGCCTTCCAATAATCAGCACCGAAGCTTCTTCGACATAGGGAGCAAGGTTCCAGACCGAACGCTGGTAGTGGCCGTCTTTGCATAACAATCGAACCGTCACTTGTTGAGGTTCCTTGGATCGATTTGCCCGCGACAGCGCACGGGCAGCTGCAACTTGATCATCTGGGTGAATCATTTCGTAGTGCGTTCGCCCAGTAATCTCATTGGGGTCCCAGCCAAACATGAATCGCCATGCAGAATTAAGATTCTGAAGCCCTCGACGAAAGTCCACGATTCCCATCGCATCAAATGCAAGTTCAAAACAGCGCTTGAAAAACTCGTCCGCTTTCTCGCGATCAGCTCGGCCCGATAACCAGACCTGCACACGATCGATCAGATCGACTGTCGTTTGAAATCGCGAGTCGCGGTCTTTTGACAATCCTTTATTGCAAATCTGTACTAACGCGGCGGGGGATTCAGGCACTCGCTCGCTTGCGAGGGGAGGCGATTTGTGAATTACCATTTCGATCACCGCGTCAACATCGTCTTTGTCAAATGGAGGACAACCTGTAAGAATCTCGTACAGCATGCCTGACAACATGTACGTGTCGGTCCTCACATCAATCTTCTCCAACGCCCCGATTGCCTGTTCGGGCGCCATGAACGCGGGAGTTCCAAGGCTCTGGCCTTCGATTGTCGTACGCACCGAAACCGGTGCTTTATCCTGCTCCATCTCACGTATCGGAAGTTCGGAACTCGCGAGCGAGTGATCCTTCACATCGAACGATTTCGCCAGCCCCCAATCGAGCAGTGTGACTTCGCCGAACTTACCAACCATCACGTTTTCGCTCTTGATATCACGATGCAGCACTCCGTGAGAATGTGCATACGCGATCGTATTGCAAACCGAAATGAATGCCCTGATCAACGTGATAAACCCCGAAAATTCCGGCGTTCCGGCGACACGTTTTCTGTGATAGTCAGCGATCATGCTGGTCAGTGTTCGACCATGCACCAGATTCATGACGTAGTACGCATTTCCGGGTTCGTCCGAATAGTCGATAACGAATACGGTACCCGGATGAGTCAACTTGGCTGTCAGCAGTACTTCCCGTTTGAACCTGGCAAGATGCTTTGGCGAATACGACTTGTCCTGACGGAGTTGTTTAAGTGCAACCTGTCTCTTGACGAGGCTGTCGTAGGCCTGCCAGATCTCGCCCATACCTCCACGACCGATGATTTTCTGTTTTCGAAATCTCGCTGGTTGTTGATCTGTCCCTAAACTGGCCGATCCCCAACTGACAACCGGCACCAGATCCACACCGTCATCATCACCAGATACCGTATCAGCAACCGACCTACCGCTCAGCAGCGACTTCACGTGCTCTGAAAAACCAGATGTTGCGGCTCCAGCTTCCATTGCATCGAAGCGTACAGCACACTCTTCGCACGAAATTAAATGCTGCTCAACCTTTTGAATCGCTTGCTCAGTCAGTTTTCCAAGTGCATAGTCTTTCAGCAGCTTGTCATCTAAATGAGGATCAGATTCAGAGGATGACGAATCACAGGATGAGGAGTCAGCGCTCAATTGAATCATCCCTAAAGAACCGATGCGTGGATTCAGAAAATACGGTCGGCCGTCCAATCCGCGCCGCTGACTGACAAGTGAGCTGATACACCTACGGGTAATCCAGTATTCCCTGTCCAAGTTGACGCAACGAACGCAACACTCTGTGCTGGGCGACCCGCACTGCGCCAATCGACATCCCAAGGTCATTTGCCACGTCGCGAGATGAATGCTCAAGCAGTACCAGTCTCCTGAAAGCTTGAAGTGTCGTGGCACCAAACTGATGTTCCAACTTACCCAGTAAATGCTCAATCAGGCAAGCATCATGCTGGCGGTCAAACTCGATCGACAGCCGCGCTTTCGAATCAGCCAACTGATCGGCAATCACCGAGATTTTGGTAGAGCCTTGACCGTCGGCTTGCTTCTTTCGCTTCTCCCACAAACGGTACATACGATTGACCGTAATTCGACGCAACCACGCTCGAAACGCACCGACACGCCCGTTGTGCTCGAAATTCTTGATCTCGCTGCAAACGGCAACCATGACATCCTGCTTCAAATCCTCAATATCCTGTGGCAGAACTGACTGCCGCCGAAGCCAATTCTCGATAATGCTGCCGTACAAATCCGAGAATTCAGCCCACGCCTCCTCCGTTTCGGAGTTCCGCAACTGTGAAAGCAAACTGGTTCTGGTTGAGTTACTCATGGCATTTTCACCAACAAAAATCTTCATCTATTTCGCGAATTAATTCAATCAAAATGGTGTGGAAACCAACGGTTTTCGGGCACCTCAGGATAATTTTTTCGCAAAACGAACTTTTCTTGTAACAACCCCCGCGATTTTGCGGCTGTATGTATACAGAAAGATTCCGATTCAAAGTTTGGAGTTTCACTCTCCCACCCCTCAGTTCTTATTTCTGGATCCAATCGAAATGAATACGCCAGTAAATGACCAAGTTAACATCAGTGTGATCGCATTGGATTCTGAGGGCGCAGATTCAGTCAACTCCGTCGTTCGAACGTTGGGGTTCTCTCTGAGTGAATTCACCAGCGTCGAGGAGTTCCTGAACTCATCTTCGTTAGTGCCGCCCTCGTGTATTGTTCTCTGTGCAGGAAGCAACCGCGATGCGGCTGTTGATTTTCAAAATAGAATCGCTGATCAGCATGCCTCGACAGCCTCGATCATTGTCATCACAGACATTGAGGTTCGTGATGCGGTGAAGTTGATGGAAAAAGGTGCGATGACGGTGCTGACGTCAAATTATGACCAGGCAGAATTGAGCGACTATCTCACAGCCGCCGTCGACGAAGATCGACAATGCGAAACGATTCGAAAGCGTGTCGAAGAGCTGGAATCGTACCGCAAATCACTATCAGATCGCCAACTCAAGATCCTGAATATGGTCGAGCAAGGGCATTCGAACCGTCAGATTGCAAACTGGTTCGATCTCTCGCAACGTACCATCGAACTGGAGCGAGCGCGACTGATGAGTGCGTTTCAATCTGCGTCGCTTGCTCAACTGGTTTCCAAGTGGACGGAATTACGAGTCTTGACGCGTAAATGGCATTCAACTGATCATGTTGACGAACAGCCCCGTGACAACGCATTGGATGCTTGACCTTAGCCCGGATATTTTATTTGGGATGTAGGCCGCAACACGCAAACCATTGCCATGCCGGAACTTCAGCCTCGGATTTATTGCCGTCGAGAGCGACAGAATGTTCTTGACAACTTTCTGGTGCTTTGTTCCAACTGAAGATTAGGGTTGACCGACCAAATCATCATTCCGTGAGCCTCAAAAGCAAAAAATAAAACGAGACCCTCCGCAAGTGACAAGCCTAAAAACGAGTTGGAACAAAGCAATAGTTTGCAAAGTTACGGCAGCGTTTTCGAGACCTTGTTGACGGCGTGCGAAATATCCGGGTTTGTTCGATCCCGCTCAGATTCGGGCACCAAACGATTCGGGCATCAAACGATAACGGTCGCAAGGAGCCATCTCTTCATAAAGCCGGTATTCACTTGAAGAATCCGTGGTTTGAAAATATCACGATCCCAACAAGTGACAAACGTCGCCCAAAACCGGCGATTTCCCTCGGTTCCAGTTGATTCATCCGCTCAGCGAGCTATAAAGTGGTTGCGCTGCCATCGTTCGGAAACCCGAACGAACCGACGCGGAATTCAGCAGAGGGACCCAATTCCTTCGCCGAGTCGATGGGTGATTTCCACAACAGAAGATGATACCGGTGAAGTTGCACTTTCTTGGCACAACAGGCTACCACCCCAACAACCGCCGGCATACGGCTTGTTTCATGTTGCCCGAGATTGGCGTCGTGCTTGATGCTGGGACAGGTATGTTTCGCGTTCGTGATCTCATTCAGACTGAAACGCTGGACATTTTTCTTTCGCACGTCCACCTTGATCACTGCATCGGTCTGACGTTCCTGTATGACGTTCTTCTTGATAAGAACCTTGATCGAGTGACAGTACACGTCGATCCGTCCAAGATCGATGACCTGAAAAATCACCTCTACGCCAGTGCATTGTTTCCGGTGCAGCCCAATTTCGAAATCAAACCGATCCAGGCGGGAGAAAAGCTGATTCTCAATGATGGCTCAGAATTGGAAACGTTTCCCTTGATTCATCCCGGCGGATGTCTTGGGTTTCGTATCAATTGGTCCGATCGAAACATGGCGTATGTCACAGATACCACCGCTTGTCCTGATGCGACCTACCTGGAAAACCTGAAAGGTGTCAACACGCTGGTTCACGAGTGCTACTTTGCTGACGGGCACGAAGATCTGGCGGCAACCACGGGACACAGTTGTCTGACTCCTGTTGCAAAAGTTGCAGCAAAGGTTGAGGCAGACTCGTTGTACCTGGTTCATATCAACCCTCTCGATGAGAGCGATGAACCACTTGATCTGGGAACCATTGAGTCGATCTATCGCGGAGCTGTCGTGGCATCCGACCACATGGTAGTCGATGTTTAAAGACACGACATACAGGACACGGCATACGGTCGATTCGGGTCAGATCTTTTCTTCTGTGGAATCGATTCCCTGCCACCTGTGGGCAAGTTTTGCAGTTCCGAGGATCAGCTGAATCACTCTTTGTGAACAGTTATCGACTTGGTACTCGGCGGGCGGAGTTGCCACTTTACCCGACTCAAACTGATCGACCACGACTTCCACACAGTCCATGATTCGATCAGGATCCGTACTGGCGATGGTGATACTTCCTGAGTCCATCGCTTCGGGACGTTCGAGTGCGTTGCGGATCGTGACAGCAGGAAATTTCAGCATCGAAGATTCTTCACTGATCGTGCCACTGTCGCTGATCACACATTTCGCTGATTTCTGCAGGCGATTGTAGTCGTGAAAACCAAACGGCTTGAGGAATCGAATACGATCATCGGTGACCTCATAGCCAAGATTCTCCATTCGCTTCCGAGTTCGGGGGTGAGTCGAAACGATAACGGGGCACTGATATTTCTCAGCCAATTGCTCTAACGCGGTTAACAAATTCTTCAACGGTGTGGCGTAGTCTACGTTTTCCTCACGGTGCATGCTCACCAACAAATAACCACGCTCGGTCAGATCCAAATCCTTCAACACCGCCGAAGAATCGATCTGGTCGCGATAGTGATCTAACACCTCGCACATGGGTGAACCCGTCACATAGATTCGGCGATGGGGAATTCCCTCCGAGAGCAAGTGCCGTCGTGCGTGTTCTGTATAAACAAGATTGAAATCACTGATATGATCAATGATACGTCGATTGGTTTCCTCAGGAACATTGAAGTCAAAGCAGCGATTCCCCGCTTCCATGTGATACAGCGGAATCTTCAGTCGCCGAGCCATAATCCCCGCCAGCGCACTGTTGGTATCGCCAAGAATCACCACAGCGTCCGGCTGCTCGGCACGCATTACTTTCTCGCTTTCAATCAGCGTCCCACCCAACACGTTGCCAAGGCTACTCGTGTCGACACCCAGAAAATGGTCAGGCTTGCGAATCCCCAGATCATCAAAAAACACCTGGTTCAGCTCGAAGTCGTAGTTCTGACCGGTGTGCACAATTTTGTGATCCGCGTACTGATCCAATTTGTGCATAACACAAGCCAGCCGAATAATTTCAGGGCGGGTGCCCAGGACCGTCATGACTTTCAAACGTTGAGACATATTTCCTGATCTTGTTTCGGTTTCAGATAAAAGCGAGCGACCGTCACGCCCGAGAATCTACCGATTGCTCAACCGGTAGAAAAAAGGTGTCCGGATGATCCGGATCAAAATGCTGAGCCGCCCAGAAAAGCGTCACCAACGGCTCGTCGCCTGTATTGGTGATGTTGTGCGTGTACAAAGTTGGCATGTCGATCGCCTGCGGTTTGTCACCCGACACTTCGTATTCTTCGACGTGGTCAAACAACACGCGACGAAGACGAATGGTAGCCTTTCCGGAAATCACGGCGAATCGCTCAACCTTATCGAAATGAAAATGGTTGCCTCGGGTGATTCCCGGATGAGTTGTCGATACAAACACCTGACCTTGACCATCGCTACGCAAAGTTTCGAACAAACTACCTCGGTCGTCTGAATGCAGGGCAAAATCAATCGGTCGCTGTGCGGGTGTCAAATAAGAACGCCACGTATTGAACAATCGCAAATCGAACGGGTCCACGAAGGATGGAACGACTCCGCTTCGATATCGATCTGCCAGGCGAGACAGTCGATCCACCAACTCCAACACCGAGATTGATTCGCCCTGAGGGCGCAACTGACCTGACGTGCCCTCTTGAATCACCCGCCAAATGATCCTCGCTGCCTGTTGGGTGTGCAACAGATTCAGCTGACCATTTCCCGTAACGGACGGTTGTTCCCCCTGGGCAATCTGATGGGCGAAAGTACTACAGGCCGAATTGTAAAAAGGTTTGCCGTGCTCACCATAGATATGCGGAAGCACAAGGTCGCAGAACCCGGCCCCCGATTCGGCAGCCCACGTTTCGATAATTTCCCCAGCCTGTTTCTTGGATTGTCCGTACCGGGAATCACCATCAATATGAGTTGAAGACGAATAAACGATATGCGGCGATACGGAATTCGTTCGACACGATTGCACCAGCCGCTGAGCGATCGCCACGTTCGCGGCTGCAACCTCCAACTCGTCGCCTCGATTCATACCAGCAAGATGGATAACCGCGTCCGCTCCCTCGAGGCAATTGGCGAGCGATTCATCATCATTGAAAGTCTCACGATTGCACGGGACGACATCCACGTTCTCACATGTCGAAAGAAACACGCGCATGTGCCAGCCAAGCAGTCCATCGCTGCCCGTCACCACAATTTTTTGTGGCGCTGAGTTGGAATCAGATTTCCCAGTCATCGAATGTCGCTTGTGGGCAAAGGCGGGTATCGGATAAAGGTATCGACTTACGCTTGAGCTGGCAAACCTGCAAGCTCCAGTTCATGACAAACCTCAGGCAGAGACAGCAGCAGTTCCTTGACTTGATCGACAGTCAATTGATCTGTGTTCTCAGAATCGTAATCGGTCGCCTGAGAAATCAAATCTTCGCCTTCGGTGAAGTACTTGTTGTAATTCAGATCGCGGTCATCCATTGGGATTCGCAAAAAATCTCCCATGTCTTCAGATCGCTGAACCTCAGGAAGACTCGCCAATGTTTCGTGCAATTTCTCGCCATGTCGCATCCCGATCGTTTTGACTTCCGCGTCACTTTGAAAAAGTTGCTTGAGCGCTTCAGCGAGGTCACCAACCGTGCAGGCCGCAGCTTTCTTCATGAAGATATCACCTTGCTGAGCGTTCTGGAACGCGAATTCAACCAACCGCACACTGTCACGCAGCGGAAGCATGAATCGTGTCATCAGAGGCTCGGTAATCGTGATTGGCTTGCCTTCCTTGATCTGGCGAATAAAGAGCGGAATGACGCTGCCGCGAGAGTACATCACGTTTCCGTATCGGACGCTGCAAATTCGAGTGGCTCCTTCGACATCTACCAGTCGACGGGCATACGACTGAGCAAACTTCTCCATCAACGCCTTGGTCATCCCCATGCTGTTGACGGGGTAAACGGCTTTGTCCGTCCCCAGACAAACCACGCACTCAACGTTACTGTCGATCGCGGATTCGATCACGTTCGCGCTGCCGATGATATTCGTCTGAACCGCCTCCATCGGAAAAAACTCACATGACGGAACCTGTTTCAACGCCGCCGCATGAAAGACCAGATCCACGCCTGGCATCGCGGCATCAAGACTCGACCGGTTGCGAATATCGCCGATATAGAATTTCAGTTTCGGTTCAGCCATGTGAACCCGCATCTCCTCCTGCTTGCACTCGTCACGGCTGAAAATTCGAATTTCACCGTAGCCTTGTGCGAGCAGGTGCATCGCCATGGTCTTTCCAAATGAGCCGGTGCCACCGGTGATCAAAACAGTCTGGTCAGCAATTGGTTTCTTGTTTGTGGTCATTTTCGTAGGAGGGGAAGTTGAGAAAATGTGGTAAGAAAGGAAGTTAAAGTTTAGTCGTCATGCGGACTTGAAATGTTGGATGATTGCGTCGGCAATCTGCTTCGAAGCAGTGCCGTCGCCATAAGGATTATTCACAGCCGCCATTTTATTTCGTTCTGAGGAATCTCGGAGCAACAACGACACATGTTGGACAATTTTGTCGTAATTCGTACCAACCAAATACGCATTACCCGCATCGACTCCTTCCGGACGCTCGGTCGTCTCTCGCATAACGAGCACCGGCTTTCCCAACGAAGGTGCCTCTTCCTGAACACCGCCCGAGTCGGTCAAGACAATGGTTGATCGATTCATCAACCACACAAACGGCTCGTAGCTGAGTGGTTCAATCAGCGAAATACGTTCGTGCCCCGCAAGAATTCGGTTCACGGGTTCACGAACATTCGGGTTCAAGTGCATAGGGTATACGAACTGAGCATCTTCGTGCTGGTCTGCCAGATCACGTATCGCTCGACACAAGTTCTCAAATCCGTCCCCAAAACTCTCTCGTCGATGCCCGGTAACCAGCACTACCTGTTTTCCATTCATTGAGTCAAGCAAGGCAGGATCGAACTGTGGAGGATTCTTCTCCACATGATCACGGACCCACAACAGCGCATCAATCACCGTATTGCCAGTCATGAAGATCGTGTCCGGATCCGTATGTTCGTGAAGCAATGTGTCACGCGAATGAGTCGTCGGTGGAAAATGTAAATCGGCCAGCCGACCGATCAAGCGTCGATTCATTTCCTCTGGAAAAGGAGCGAACTTGTTTCCCGTTCTCAAACCAGCTTCAACGTGACCAACCAGTACCTGACGATAATGCGACGCCAATGCTCCGCACATTGCAGACGTTGTGTCCCCCTGAACCAGCGTGATATCCGGCTGAGCCTCCACCATCACCTTGTCCAGACCCTCGATCGCTCGGGAAGTCACCATCGCAAGCGTCTGGCCGGGCTTCATCAAATTCAGGTCGTAGTCAGGAGTGACGCCAAACAGCTGCAGAACCTGATCGAGCATCTCACGATGCTGAGCCGTCGCGCACACAACTGGTTGGAACTCATCAGCGCGATCCTGCAACTCAAGCACGATCGGAGCCATCTTGATCGCCTCAGGGCGAGTGCCAATCACGATTAGGACTTTGGGACGTTTCAATTACTTAAACCAATTTAAAATTATTCGTTCGATCAAAGATAGTCGGTTCTGAAACAGCATGATGTCTTTCCGAACCATGCAGAGCGTTCATGTTATAGATTGATTCGGTTGTCGTTGACTGGCGCAGTTGACCGTGGGAATTATTAGCGATCATGACCGTTGTAACGACTCAAGTAGCCGAGTCCATCGTCCCAGTATCACCTGCTGTCCAAACAAACGTCGCCCAGCCGCTTGAATCGAATCGCGGCAGTAAGTTTCGTTCTTCCATTGATTCAACTCGGACTCGATCGCTTCTGCCACATGGCGGGGATCGGCATCGGCACAAACCACCCCAACGGACTCGGATTTGACCATGGTCGCCAACTGAGAGTCAGGCTCGACCATCACCAGCAGCTTGCAGCCTGCCTCAAGGTAACTCATCGTCTTGCTTGGGTACGCACATCCGATCACACCAGGTGTCAAGGAAACCAGACCTAAATGAGCCGTCGCAATAACAGACATCACCTGATCGATTGGAACGTACGGATGAAAAAACACGGACCGATCAAGTAGCTCACCAGCCTGATCCTTGAGCGAGTCAACCATCGCTCCACCACCCACGAACCAGAACTCAACATCATCATATTGTTTCAAAAGTCTGGCTGCCTCGACGATAACATCAAGCCCCTGGAATCGCCCTATGTTGCCCGCGAACAAAACTCTGAACTTCTGGTTGTTGTTTTGAAGACTGTCGGGCGCAGTCGCGTCAGGATCCAACGGATCGATGATGAAGTTATTGATAACACTCAGATGATCGCCCACGACACCACGCTTCCGAACCGTCTCGACCATGTCGTCTGATAACAAGACGACCGACCTGGCTTTCTGACAGTTTCGGGTATCGATTTTCTCCGCCAGCCTGGCCAGCCATTTTCGTTTTAAGAGGCCGCTGGCCTGAGCGACCTCCGGATAAAGGTCCATGCAGTGGTACACATAGCCGGTCCCACGAAACCAGCCAATGGCTCTCGCGACCAGACCCATCACGGTCGGAGGAAATGTGCTGACCGTCATCAAATCGTATGATTGGCGTTGAAACAAGGCATGAAAAAAAAGCCTGACACAGAAAATCAACACGTTGATCGCGCGACGCAACGGCTGCCGTTTCGTTTCAGGCAGCAATGGGATACGAATGATTTTCATCCCATCGGCGAACTCGACCGTTGGCGGTTTCTCACCTTGATAGGCGTCGTTGTAGCCGGGTTGAGCAGAAAAGATCGTCACATCGTGACCCTGCTGCGCAAAATGACTTCCCATGATGTAAAGCATGTGCGCATAGCCGGGTGCATCCGGGCGTATGTATCGATGGACCAACAACAGCTTTTTCATTAATACGAAGAAGTACGATCAGGGAAACAAATTATCCAAAAACGGTTTGCCAGATGAGTTTTAAATCACCCAACAATGAGTAGTTACGAATGTAGTCCTTGTTAATGCGAACCTTCTCAGGCCAGATCACGTTGTCGCTGTAGTCTTCAGGGTCCTCAACGCTGGCGAGCAAATCGTCTTCGTCTCGGAACGCAATCGAGGCAGGCCCCGTGATTCCCGGTCGCAACGTCAGCAACACGCGATCTTCGCCCTCTAACGCGTCCAGAAAACCAGGCATATCGGGCCTTGGCCCCACCAGACTCATGTGCCCCAGCAACACGTTTGCCAACTGAGGAAGCTCATCAATTTTGAATTTTCTCAACCATCGACCGATCCGCGTAATGCGAACGTCGTTGTCCGCTGTCACGCAAGTGGTTACTCCAGCCACCTCGCGCATCGATCGCAGTTTGAACATCGGGAACATTTTTCCATCTTTCCCGACGCGTCGATGCACAAAAAATCCGTTCGCCCGCGTGCTGTATGCGGCGAGGCACCAGCCGACCAGAATCACAGGAAACAGCACAACCAGACCGCACGCCGATGCGATGATATCCATCGCACGTTTTCCAAAGCGTTGTGAAAATGTAAGCGGAGTGATTGGCACGGCGATCAATCGAGGAATCGTTACGAAACAGAAAAGGAACGTTCAAATGGCAAACATCAACCAGCTCTACTGATATTCGAGCTCGCTCAGCAGATCTCCGACTTCGCGTTGGATCGCCGCCGACTGCTCTTCGGTAAGTTGTTGCTTCCACTTTCCAACACTTTTAGATGACACGCGTGACACGATCGGTTCAATCAACTTCGGATCAACATCAACGCCAAGAAATTCACAAACTTCCTTCAAACCCTTATTCGGATCAGCGGTGAATTGTTCATACCGAACGGTCAAAACCTGTTCTGGGTTCACTTCATTGAGTTGTTGCCTGGCTGCACGTACGCATGCCGCCCATTGAATCGCGCACCCGACGGGAAGCGGATGATCTGAAAATGCAGCATCCATTCCCTCGAACCGTGGTCCCCATGTCGATAGTCGCTTTTTCCCCGACAGGATTCTGTACAGCCTCGCTTTCAAATAGCTGAAGGCATAGTACGGGATATCAGATGGCGGGACGTATCGAGCCTTTTTCCAGATGTATCCCAGATCCAATTTCGCGTTCCAGCGAAGCGAAGCGGAAGCTGCCACGTCTCGACCGTCGCGAATAATGTGAACGAACCTGGCGTTTGGAAAAACCTCGTGAACGAAACCGCAGCGAAGCGTCGTCGCACAGGTTTTCTCAATGATGGTCTGGTCTCCGCCGGGATCCAATTTATGAAACTGGCGTCGGATGTACGCAACCGTTTCGGGTGTCGCCATCGAGCGGGTAAACTCGTCGGTTGCAAACTCTCGATGGCCATGTCGCCAGACGTAATTGATTTCGTCACAGGGCCAGGTGATCAAACCCGGTAACTGAGCCAACTGATCACGCAACATGTTCGTGCCACTGCGAGCAGCACCAACAATAATCACTGGCTGATGGCGAAACGATATGTGAGTATCCTTCAACACGGCAAGTTAATTCCCTTGACCATGAAGAGACTTGATCACATCACACACTCGGGTAACTTCCTCGGAAGTCATCCCGGCACCACAAGGCAAACAAATTCCTGTCTCGTAAATCGCCTGACCGACCTGACCGCCGAAAACCCGGCAATTTGAAAATACCTTTTGCATGTGCATCGGCTTCCAAACAGGGCGTGATTCGATGTTCTCTTTATCCAGCGCAGCGATCACATCAAGATAGGACGCGCCGAACTTCGCAGGATCAATTCGAGCCGCAGTCAACCATCGGTTGCTTCTTCCGAAGTCCGCCTCCTGAAGAAAATCGATACCGTTCAGCTCCGACAATTCCGTCTCATACTGCTGATGAATCTCGCGTTTCTTTTCCACGCGATCTTGAAGCACACCCAGTTGGCCGACACCGATCGCGGCAAGAATGTTGCTCATTCGATAGTTGTAACCCGTCACCTCGTGCTCGTAGTGAAGCACCGGTTCGCGAGCCTGTGTCGACAAATGGCGACACTCATCGATCAACTTCTTGTTGTCGCTGGCAACCATTCCACCCGACGAAGTCGTGATAATTTTGTTTCCATTGAACGAGAAAGCCGCCACTGCCGCTCCTCGACCTGTGGATCTTCCTCGGTGCTGGGCTCCCAACGATTCCGCACAGTCGCAAAGCACTGGGATGTCGTATTGTTGACCGATTTCGACAATCGTTTTGAGGTCGCACGTTTGACCGTAGGTGTCCGTGGGCAAAATGACTGACGGTTTTTTACCTTCGCCAATCAAAGACTCAATCGCCCTCTGCAAAACATCCGGGTCCATGTTCCATGTCTGTTCTTCGCTATCAATAAACATCAACTCAGCGCCGACATAAGTTGCCGACACCACACTGCCGATGAATGTGAGCGTGGAGGCCAGAACCACGTCCCCCGGACCAACACCCAAAGTCCTCAGCCCAAGGTGAATCGCAGCAGTTCCACTTGCCACAGCAACGCAGTACTCGAAACCCGTGGCCTCACGAAAAGCTTGCTCGAACTGGTCCAATTGTGGACCAACTGGCGCGATGTAGTTTGAATCGAAAGCCTGCTGAATGTACTCCAGCTCTTTTCCTGACATGCACGGCGCAGAAAGGAAGATTCGTTTCGTTTGAGGGGTAACGCTTGACATGTAACTACCGGCTCAAGTGTCTGTCGGAAGGAAACAGAGAGGAGTGAAAAAGGGGTCAGAGAATAATATTCAGGCTCGGATCGGCGGGTATTGAGATTAAGCAACGAATGCCGGAAATTTGGTGAAGCTACTGAGCAGACTCAAAGCTGGTTTCAACAGAAAATTCATTGACCCAGTCATTGTTGCTCTCGAAACCCAGCCGGATCAATTGACTTCCGGCGTGCCTGGCGAAAACCTGACAAGCCTCTTCAGTAAAGTGATTTTTCCAATCACCCGTGATTCCTTTACGCACAAACGAATGCTTGTTCGATTGTCCCTGCGCCCGTCCAGCCTGGCGTTTGAAACTATACTTTTCCACAACGGACGTCACGAACGGTTCATCCAATTGGCGACCTGTCAGTCTTTCAACAGACGTGGTCAAAGTCTGCACCGGATCGTTCAAAAGTTGCCGGTAAGTCACATAGTAGTCAACCTTGTCGGCCCATGAGTCTACAAAATCTGACCAGCTGAAATGTCGCCGATTTTTCTTGTAATCAGTGAACATATAGTCGATAAACTGAGGCAAATTAGTCCGAATATCGTCATAGTCGGCAAAGCTCAGATGTCGACGATGACGTTTGACGCCAAATGCCTGGTTGATGTCGTTCTTGAACAAATAGTGGTAGTAAGCAGAAATCATCACGTCACGCCCATCGCGAAACATGACCGTCACATTCTGATATCGAGGGTCATACAAGTGATGCCCTGACATTACTGAAGACACCAGTTTCTGAGGCGACGTGTTGCGAAAGAAAGGCACCCCAAGGCAGTCGGCCAACATCTGACTGAACCATGTGCCACCACTTTTAGGAAACTCTGGAACGAGATAGATCGGCAACCGACCCGAAAGATAGCACCACATCCCACGGCGCTTCAGCGCTCGGGCAATAATGCGGCCCCGCGCCCATTGGTCGAAAAGAAAACTGGTGTTCAGATTTTGTTCAGATACCATGATTACGTTTTACCGGTGAAGCTTTTTCCACTGTTGTTTTTAAGCGTGTCTGGCACCGACACCGCGAGGCAGGCAAGGCTCAGTTGACAGACGAAGGTTCGGGTATTCCAGCGAGCTTCGGTTCAAGTTGAGCGTTGCCCGATTCACCGAGCGTTGAAACACCTTCTGTCGACCCGGAATTCTTATCTGGCAAATCTCGCACCCCGTTGCTCAGCAGAACAAAGGCAGCGATAAGCGGAACGAGGTCAAGGCCGGCTTTCAAAAATCCGGTACCAAAGTCGGTTCCGAGCGAAAAGATCGTCAGTCTGGTGAGCACCACAGTATAAATAACGACACTAGTCGGCGAATGCGAAACAAGGCTGAAAGTCAGAAAAATCTGGCGGAGCAAAACACCCATCGCGAACATCCCGACAATCACACCAGTCCACCCGAAATTCCAGTAAAATTCTGCCAGCATTCCGGGCGGAATCCCAGAACGACCACCTTTGTCGCCGTAGACTTTGTCCATCAGAAACAAACCACGCTCTGCCCACATTGGCTTGTCTTCCCACATACTTCGCGGCACAGGAGCAACCAACCATCCGTACAGCGTTTCGCCGTATCGATAATCGATTACTGACGGAACTGCGTTAATGATGTGAGCACTCTTGGACACGTCCAGCAAGTC
The DNA here is from genome assembly GCA_964468915.1 of uncultured Pirellulaceae bacterium. Classification (GTDB taxonomy): domain Bacteria; phylum Planctomycetota; class Planctomycetia; order Pirellulales; family Pirellulaceae; genus Mariniblastus. The sequence goes on along the minus strand of CAYXWX010000007.1, from coordinate 34,226 downwards.
ACGGCCGGCGAACGTTTTTTCCAACAGCGCGCCTGTGTCCTGGTCCGTGGTGCTGCGCTGTCCAATCGTCACAACCAGCAAAACGACCACCGCAGCAACGCCCCATGCAACTTTCCTCAGTTCCAGCTTTCCGCGTAGCAAGTAGTACATCACCATCGCGTCAATGAGCAACAACACGATACTCGAACGACTACTCATGACAAATGAAAGGGTGATCGATTGCATCATGGCGATGATCGTGATCAACCCAAGCAAGCTCACGAACGACTTGCGATTGGAAAGCAGCCACACGAACCCGAGGTAAAACGGAAACTTGCATAGTGCCGCGCCTCGATACAGTAAATATTTAACGGAGTTAATCCGATTTCCGGCTGCGCCCGCTTCGCCACTGAATCGCTTTGCTGACAAGCTTTCCGAGTTGCTGAAACTGATACCTTCACTGGCCACAAACGCGCCAAAACAAAGCAGCGAAACCAGAAACAACATGCCACTTAAAAGATACAGCCGAGACGCTCGCCAGGGCATCAAGTTGGGTGTAAACAGAGCCGGAGATCCCATCGCAGGCAGACGCATCATGTAGCCTGCTGTGATCGCTGCCAGACCAACCACCACCACACCTGTTCCATATATCAGTTCGCCAGGTTCATGGAATAGCAACAGGCGTTTCACAATGTACGGTCTGTCCTGGCCAATCGCCACAATGTACAACAGCTTGGCGGTCACACCTGTCAAAGTCAAACCCGCGATCAAAGTCGGTGGCTCGAACAGCTGATATCCCTTCGAAAAAAAGATCGGGATTGACGTGACTACCAACGCGTAGACACCGAACATCAACAACAGAAATTCACGTTCAGACCGAGACACAAATGGCGCCAAGACAAGTGTGGCAACCACCGCAAAGATGAGTCCAACACGAAGCAAAATTCCAGGCAGGTTCTGCATGACGATCAGGCTTTCCGATTCATATTTTGTAAACGACCAAGTCGACCGGAAAGCCCTTCAATTCGAAGATGCCACGACCATCCCTGACCGCCGGCATTTGCTTTAAATTCGACCAATGTCGTAATAACGTAGACCAGCAGCAGCAAGGATTTCAATCCCATCCCAAGCAGCCCAAAGCCCGAAGACACCCACAACGAAACCATTCCGATAACGCACGCGACTCCAACAAAAGAAATCAGTTTTCCCGGCTCCCAACGAACCTGATAAAGATTTCGAATCACGATCATCAAACTGACAGCAATAGCAAGATAGGTAACCACCGTCGCGATCGCTGCACCAATGATTCCTATACGCGGAATTAGAATCAGATTAAGCAACAGATTGAGCAGCAAACCGGCTCCGCTGATGGAGGCGAGCACTCCAATACGTCGTTCATAGAACAACGGCTGGTTGAAACCGATAAAAATGGAAAGCCCCAGATTTCCCGCGACAACCACTCGAAGAATATCGACTGCACGATCAAACCGATTGGCGCTTGCCAACGCAAAAATGGAAACGATCTCTTCTGCGAATACGAAAGTGCACAGCGCCGATAAGATCACGACGTAGAAAAACAGCGTGCTGGTTTTCCCGAATTGCGCCCGCTGTGTAACCGTGTTCGTGTCTTTGAAAAAAGAAGGCAACCAGGCTGATCGCATGGCCATCGCTCCGATCGAAACGACCGAAGCCAGTAAGTACCCAATTTGATACTCACCGAGGTCCGACGAAGAAACCTGCTGCTCCAAAATCAGGCGATCAACACCCGACATACCCCACATGAAAAACATGTGAGGTAGAGCGGGCAAACAATAGAAAAAGACTTCTTTCCAGCGAATCAGGTTTCGGCGGGGGCGAGCGCGACGCGTGAGCAGGCAACCGGAGACGATCGTCCACACAAGGCAGCTGACAAGCTCGGCGCCAATCGCACCGGCAACTCCCCAGCCCATGCCTGTGATGAACAGAATCGTCAGCAAGGTTGTCGTCAGAAACTGGCAAAACGTGAAAACACGATAGGCCGCTGGTTGTTGGCGAATGATGAACCATTGTTCGGTCACGTTCAGAGACGCGCGAAAGTAACCGGCAGCAACGGCCATCATCACTAATGGCACCGTCAGCGTTTCAGAAAATTGATCCGCGTAGATGTATCCGGCAACCGCCATGATGATTGCCGGCAAAGTCGAAAGGCCCAATCGCGCGAACCAAAGCGAAGTCGCAAAGGCATCTCCGTCTTCATCATGATCGTGGTAGAAGCGTTGGATAGCAGCGCCGAAGCCAAACGCCAGCAATGTCCAGGTTGCAATAATAATGGCCTGCAGCACGGACCACTGACCAATCTCCTGCTTGGACAGGCACGCCATGTAATACGGAATCAGAACAATGCGCGCGCCCTTGGTCAGCAAATCACCAATCGCGTAGATCAATGAGCTGCGAAAGAACTGGCTTGGGTAAATTGCGCTTCGTTTCTCACTCACGTCTACGCCATGGATTCCGGTTTCTCGTCTGGTCGCGCTTGATGTCGAGATTGGCAGCGAAAAATTTCGAAACCAAATGCTCAGTCAGCCAAAAACATGTCAATCGGTTGCTTGAGCTTTCCGTGGAATCTCCGCCGGACGACGATGAGGCCACACAACATCTGCCGACGAATGTGTATCGTCAGCGACTCCGAATTCGGGAACCAGCTGGCGAAGGTACATTCGGATCGTGGATTCGTCCTTGTAAGCGAGGTCGACCAACTGTTCAACCGACTCCCTTGTTTCCTCACACGGAAACTCACGATGGTACGCAGTCAGAATTTTTTCATGAGACGTGGGCAGCGGCTGCTCGTCACCGTAATACAGTTCTTCGTAAAGTTTTTCACCAGGTCGAATCCCCGTGTAAACGATATCAATCGAGTTCGCAGGTAGTCCACCAAGGCGAATCATGTCACGAGCCAGATCCTCGATCAGGACGGGCTCGCCCATTTCCAATACGTATATCTCTCCACCATTTCCCATACTGCCCGCTTGAACAACCAACTGAGCTGCCTCGGGAATCGTCATGAAGAATCGCGTCATGCGGGGATCGGTGATGGTGATTGGCCCACCACGACTGATCTGTTCCTTGAACAAGGGAACGACGCTTCCCGCGCTTCCCAGAACGTTTCCAAACCGGGTCACCACAAACTTCGTTTCCGAGGTTGCCCCGAGAGCAAGACAGTAGCGTTCTGCAATTTGCTTGGTGCAGCCCATCAAGCTGGTCGGATTGACGGCCTTGTCAGTCGAAACCATGACAAACTTCTTGACGCCGTATTCATCCGCAAGGTCTGCAACGACCTTTGTTCCCAGCACGTTATTGATTACCGCCTCGCCAACGTTGCTCTCGGTAAGCGGAACGTGCTTGTGTGCAGCTGCATGGAAGACCACAACAGGACGATGGGTCGCCATGATCTCTGACATCCGGCGCTTGTCTGTGATGCTGGCAAGAACCGGCAGGATTTCCGTTGAGCCTTCGAAGTCCCGACAGAGTTCGCGGTTGATCTGATACAGACGATTCTCGCCTCGCCCTAACATGACCAGTCGATCGGGACTGAAGGACATCAGCTGCCTGCAGAGTTCGCTACCAATACTGCCGCCGGCACCCGTGACCAGCACCGTCTTCCCGGCAACCATGTCACGAATCGCTTCCTGATCCAATTCAACAGGAGGACGACGCAACAGATCGTCTACGCTGACCTCTCTTACGGGTATTTGCGTTCCACCTTCCAGCAAACGATTCAATTCCGGAACCACATGAATCTGAACATTATCATCTTGTGTTCTATCGATCAGTTCACGCATCGCCCTCGCTTCCAATGAGCCGGCAGGAACGTAGACCGTTCGTACACTGTGTTTCTTGCACAGGTCTGACAATTCACCCAGATGACCGACAACGGAAATGTCGCTGAATCGTGTCGCTCGCACTTTCTCCTGCGAAACGAGACCAATGACTTTGCAATTCAAGCTTGTACGTGAATTGACCAGGTGGGCGAGCTTGGCAACACCGGCGGTAGACCCCAACATCAAGGCTGGCCGCCGGTTCAACCGCTGTTTACTGACTGGTGATCGCTCATCCCAGAAACGCAACACGCTACGCAGCACGGAGAGGACCAGAATCGTGAATGCACAATCAATCAGAATCGCTCCACGCGAAATCTGAAAGTCGCTGATCAACAGGTAGTCAATAGAAAAAATCACCAGCGTGGCGATCACCGCAGATTGAGCCGTTGAAACAAGATCTGCGAACGTAACGTATCGCCACCAACCATGGAAATTCTTGGTGAAGTAAAAAACAACCAGCTGGATCGACGCGACAAGCGGCAGGCCCACCCAGAAGTGATTCGGCGCGTGGGCAGGAAACCACGATTCAAAACGAACAATCAGCGAACCGTAGAAAACGACGCTAAAAACAGCCAGATGAAACAGCATCAACAGGGGAAGTCGGTGATGTCTCATCCATTCAAAAACAGGAGACAAATTCTCCTGCCCTGAAGAACCTGAATCGGATTTGACATCACTCGAGGGCAGATTCTCAGACATAAAGACAGACCCGAATGAAGAGGAGGGGTGCGGAAGTGTGGTTGGGGAGCCAGCCGTACGATTGCGTGAAGATTCAGATAGTCAACCTGCACCCGTTGTGCCTAGACCCATCAAAAGCACGATCACAATCATTCGGCCTCTCTAAATAATCGGCGGAAACCCGCGAAAAACGTTTCACTAACTGCCAAATCATTTTAGTCGGAGCAACCGAAAACACTGTAATCTAACGGAAAAAAATCGAGCCCGTATCGTTCGCAGTCTTGACCAGCCCCTACCTTAACCAACTCCCATGAAAAAAGGCGAACCCGAAGGAACGCCTTTTACATATTTTCAAATCATGCACCGATAAACTCTTTGATATCAGCACAACCCGCACTGGCAGGTTTATTCGTCTGGACTCGCCATCTCGTCATCGTCGCCGCTCAGGGCAACTGGAATCGCAACCGCGGTTCCGAGCAATGCAAGGCGACGAAGTGAACTTCCACCGAGGATGCCACCTCCGCCACAACCTCCGCCACAGGCACTATAGCTGGACCCAACGCTGACGCCTCCACCGCAAGAATTACAAGAGCCGCAAGAGGAAACGGGAGCTGCGTAGCTATCCATGGGAACAGACGCATAAGACGCATCTGCATAAACGTCGACGGGAGCAACTTGCAGAGCGAGTGACGTGTAAACGCCGTCGACTTCTTCCTCGACCGCTTCTGAGTTTGCTGCAACGACCACGACTTGGTCGCCAACATATTCGCCAGAAACACCAACCATGGTGTAAGTACCGGGCTCAACATCACTGAAAGAGAAATTACCGATCACGTCTGTTTCACCAGACGCCACTGTCTTACCTTCCGAGGCAAGGCTTACCTTGGCGACCATCGGAGCTTCTTCGCTTCCAACCATCGCAAAAACGCGGCCTTCCAACGTTCCATTCTCGTCAAGCACAACCCGAATCACTGCCTCCTGCTCTGAGGTGGCCGCCTGATCAGCTTCTTCAGCGAAGCAATTGCCACATGCAACCATCGCGATGGCGAAACACGCTGAGAGCAATTTTGTGGTGAATGAAGTTAAAGACATGGGTTCCTCTTAATACCGAAGCACTGGTGTAAAACTAGTTTGGTGGTTTGGGTTAAATCGAAACTGTGGATAATTTCGCAATTTCCCCGGGTGACACATACTACTCATCGCCGGTGCTCAATCAAGAAGGAAATTCGTGAAATTTCACACTTTACAATTCCTTTTCCCACCACCCGAACCTTCGACACGAGATATCACCTTAAAAACCGACAAGGGAAAATAGATTTACCTTAAATTCGCCCAACACGATTGCCAGGGTGAAATGAGCAATCGTTAGCTATCACTGGAACCAGAGCAGTGATCGCGGATAAAGGGTTTTTTTGGGACGACCAAGTCGAACTTGGACAAAGAAGACAAAGAGAATTAACGCGATTGCGTCGCTATCAGCCGCGTAGGACGATCAGCCGGTGGTCAGGGGAAGGTGATCGAATAAAAAAAGCGTCCAACAAAATATTGAACGCTTCGAAATCTCAAATTCATGAGCCAGACAAGCCTGAGACAGTTTGGCTGACGCGACAAATTAGTTGTCCGGACTAACAACTTCATCGTCGTCACTGACGGCGGCTGGTACGGCAACGGCTCCACCAAGCAGCAAAAGACGGCTGAATGACGATGAGCCCCATGCTGCGCGGCTGACAATGCCTCCGCCGCCAAGCACACCACCTCCAAGGCCGCCACCGATGCCACCACCAGCACCGAATCCACCGCCTCCGATACCGGCACCGAAACCGCTAGCGCCAATTCCGCCG
>CAYXWX010000007.1:0-27771 GCA_964468915.1 uncultured Pirellulaceae bacterium | reverse complement strand
GCAGGTGAATACGAACTCATTGGAGCACTCGCGAAAGGTGCGACGGCGGTCGTTGCTGCGGTGCTGACTCGCAACTCAAAATCACTGTCACCGCCCTCAACAGCTTCGCCCACCACGATCGACTGACCACCAACGTACTCGCCAGAAACGCCGACCATTTTGTACTCACCAGGCTTTACGTCCTCGAATGAAAAATTGCCAACTACATCAGTTGTACCCGTTGCAACAGTTTTTCCGTCTGCTGTCAGAGACACTCGGGCAACCACCGGAGCTTCTTCGCTATCAAGCATGGTGACAACTCGGCCAGCCAATGCTCCGTCTTCTGTCAAATTAACCTGCACAACGGACTGTTCAGCATCGTCTGCTTGAACCAGGGTGGAAGCTGTAAGCAATCCAACGGCAAGGACAGAAAGGGTGCAGCGAACGACTTGTGCCAGTCGACGGCTGTAGTGAGAGGTGTTTTTCGATTTAAATGACATCGTTTGCTCCGTTGGTTCAGGGAAATCTGCTCGGATGAGCGGGGCAGGAGTGAGTATCTCGTTGGGATACGGTGAAGTGTCTCGTTTGTCGTCTGGACCTTGCGGTGATGCCAGACTCAAAGATATGTCTCATAATTTCGGCATCGGCAACTTGCCAGAGTATGATTTACGTTTATTAACTCCCTACACTCGAAGTGTTTGACCACTCCTAACGCTCGTACCGGCGACTCTTTTCGGAACGGTTCTCCGCCAGACGACGCCAACACCCTCCTCGACCCCCATGAACACGCAAACCCGAAAAGTCTCAATTACCGGCACCATCGTTGCGATGGTTTTAATTGGGTTGCCCGTCTGGTTTCTCGGAGGGAACCTGCCACCGGTTCGGACCGTCGCGTTGCTGTTCACTGCCTTGTGCAGCTTGCTCGTTTTTGGATTGACAGCGTTTCGCAAGCAGGATCTCGGTGAGCTTCCGTTCGCGCTATGGATCGCGATTTCGTTGTCTTTGGGTGTGACCTATGCGGCCCTTCAAGCGTTTCCTGCGGCTTGGAATCCGGTCGCAAGCAGCTATCCGGCTGCGACACGAATGCGACTTTGCGAACTGCTGCTGGGGGTATCGGCCTATTTACTGTTTTCGCGTTTGCTCGTTCGGCCTTCGCAGATCAGCTGGTTCTTTGGTGTGGCGATGGTCACCGGTGCATCAGTCGCGGCGTTTGGCTTGATCCAACATGCAGGCTGGAACGGAAAGCTGTACTGGTTTTACGAACTGATTCACGGCGGGCAACCGTTTGGGCCATTCGTCAATGGAAACAACGCGGGTGGTTTTCTGCTGATGTGCTTTGCAGCGGCCAACTTCTTTCTGGCCAGCCGGATTTTTCGCGCGTCAGACAGGCAGTCCGTTTTTTCGCGACGGAAATCGAAAAGCTTCTTCAGGCAGTTGTTTGATTTCTTCGGCAACGCACTGGCTCAGCTGGACAACCGCCAGCTTTACGTTTGTGGCGCGATGATTCTGATCGCCGCAGGTATCGCCACATCGCTCAGCCGAGGTGCCTTGGTCGCTTTGGGTGTTTCAACCATCACCGGCTGGATGATGTTATTCAGCAACAAGCGACTGGCAATTGCACTTTCCGCGTGCGTTCTACTGGCAGGTGTTGCAATCGCCCTGTACACCGAAGGTAACTCTTCTGACTTGCGGCCAACAACCGTCGCCGAGAGTCTTCAAAGCATGACCGATGTCACCAAGTCGACCTCCAATCGTCTCGACCATTGGACGGTCGCATGGCGACTGGTTGAAGACAACTGGAAAACCGGTACAGGGCTGGGAACGTACTCACTTTCCTATCCACCGTATCAGCAGCGGCACCTGACAAAAATTTTCGTTCACGCGGAAAACCAATATCTGGAAGCGCTTGCAGAGATGGGAGTTTTTGGACTGGCCATTCTGCTAATCGTGATCGGATTGTTTGTGAAGGTATCGCTTGAGCTGATTCGTGAAACCGATGCGTTTTCCAGAGCCGTCGGCGTATCGGGCTTGATGGCGTTAGTCGGTCAGATGATTGCCGGAGCACTGGATTTTGGTCTGTATCAACCAGCCAACACGTTGCTGATGGCTGGGATGATGGGTGCGGTCGTGGGTCGCAAGACGTGGATTCAGCAGACTCGGCCCGTCGACCCTGCCCACGCCCCGCAGTGGAGTCGATTTCTGAATGGATTGATTTTCGCAGGTATTTTGCTGGCCACGACTTGGGCTGCATGGGAATACTCGGCCGTTGACGCCAGAGTCAAAGCCGCTCGATTCGTAGATCGTTTTCAACCAATGCGTGACGCAACCCGAATTGGAGAAATGGAACAGCTCACCCGGTACGCGTTGTGGGTCCGACCGGATGACGCAAAAAATCATCTGGCCATGTCAGAACTGAAGACGCTGCGGTATCGCATTGACGCAAGTTATGAATTGATCAAGGCGACTGAAGAAGCCCTTCAAGAGACGCCCGCGAACTCAGTTGATACGACGCAAACGGCAGCTGACTCAGTGGATCGTCGAGTTGTTCAATCCGCCAGTCAGATTATTCGCGAACAGTTTCTCAACGCGTCCCGTTTAGACTCCGCGGCGACAGACGAATCCTCCGAACAGCCTGTGAATGAAAGCTCGGACGACCTCCCTCAGCAAGACGGGCAATCGGAAGCCAGTCTTGCCAATAGGCAGAATGATGAATCTTCCGATCCATTATCCGATTCGGAATCCGTTGACGAACTACCAGCGTTCGATCCTTCAAACCCTCCGACCGTCACGATTGAGGACGTCTGGGCGTCGACTCATCTGAGCGCGTTGCACCGACTGGCCCGTGCTTCGCAAAAGTTCAATCCTGAGTTGTTCAACGAAATCGTCGAATCGGAACCAGTGCGTGAGCACCTTTCCGGCGCATTCGAACATGTTAAACGAGCCAACGAGTTGCTACCCGACGATGCTCGGATATTAATGCGTGTCGCTTACCTTGCGCACCTGTTTGACGATTCCTTTTCCGAGTCTGATCAAATTGCCCGAGCAATTGAGAAACGCCCGTTCGGATCCGCATCGCTGTTCACGGGCGGCATGCTTTCCCTGCAATCGTTTCAGTACGAACAAGGTTGCCAATACTGGAACCGCTGCCTGAAACTGACGCGAAAGTACGATCCTCAGATCATGGCGTTCTGTCGGCAAGAGCTGACCGTCGATCAGTTTCTGAACAAGATTCTGCCCGAAGATCCGGAATTACTGATACGACTTGCCAGAAACTATTTCAGGCAACCGGAAGATTACGTATTGAAGAGGATAATTCTCGATCATACTTCCAGAGTGGTCGCGAAGAGCAACCTCGAAAGTACCGATAAATTACGCTGGCAAGGCGTCACAGCGTTCGAAGGCCTGCAGTTCGAAAAAGCGATCGAGTACTTCAATCAGGTGCTTGAAGAGCGTTCTGATGAAGTGTCGATCAGAGTTCTGCTTGCTCGAGCTCTAATCGCCGAAAAAAGGTACCTGGACGCCACTGAGGAACTGAAAGTCTGCCAATTGTATGCAGATTGTCCCATTGGTCTGGTGCAACGACTGCTGAATGTGGCGAACCGGAATCAGGCCCGTTTTTTGCGAAAACTCAAAAGAAGCAGAGAATCCAACTAGCATTGGATCGTTTCTGTAAACTTAATACTGGAATTGAAAAAACTCATCCGTAGAATTCCGGCTTTGACGAGGGCACATTCCCGTTCCCCGTCCGGCCGAAACTGTCGTGGTGCACTCGATTCAACGGCCCCATGACATCCGAAAGCAAGTGAATCTTATGGCGATCAACAACGTTAACCCTGCTCCCTCGAACCCAACCAGTGCTCCAAGCATCGACTTGCCGGGCATCATGCGTCGCAAGTTCTGGACGATTGCCTTTTTCACATTGGTCGCAATCGGTCTGGCCATTCTTTACTACTTCAAAGCGCCGAAGATCTTCGAGTCCAACTCAAAAATCTACGTCCACCAGAACAGCGCGCCGACCCTGACCGCCGACGCGGAAACGCTGCAGGCTGAAATCGCAGTCGAACGTGATATAGAAATCATCCGCTCGAGTCGAGTGCTCGCGACTGCGATCGAACAGGGAAAACTCGATGAGATGGAAAGTATGGAGGACGTTGAACCGAACTACCATCTGTTCGAACTTCGCGACCGATTGGTTGTTAAACCTTCCGATGCGGCTGGCTCAGCAATCGATGTCATTTACCGCTGTGGAAACGCAGACGACGCCAAGCACGCTCTCACTCATATTCTTCTTGCCTTCAAGCAGGATCTGCAAAACGACAACCAAGCCACCGGTGGATTGCAGGTAAGCACAACACTTGATCTGAAAAAGAACCTGGAAGACCAACTGGTTGACAACGAAAAACTACTGCGTGAACTGAGCGCCAAACCTCATTTGCAGTTCGACGGCGATGTGATGACCAACCAGCATCAGGCGCAGCAGGTAAAAATCCAGGAAAATCGTGACGAGATCCGTCGCGATATTGCTCGTTTGAAAGCACGCCTCGAGCAGTTTGTTGCGGCCGAACAAACCGGCACGCTGACGGATTCGATGATCATTGATGCGTTGGCCGATTTCAACGATTCGTCCCTGAGCGGTTACGTGTCTGCGAATAACGAATACATGCGGTTGAAAATCGAGGAGAAAGAAAAACAGGGCCAGTTCGGTGTCGAGCACCCTGACATGATCGCGCTTCGAAATCAGATTTTGATGGTGGATCAAATGCGAATGCGTGAACTTGCCGCGCTTCGTGGAGGAGACTCCAGCAGCGGTCCGATCGATCTGCTGAGTGTCGTGTCTGAGCAGATTCGTTATCGCATCGAACTGAAGAAAGCGGAAGACGAGTCCCTGCGTGAGGAAATGCAACAGGAACAGGGCAAAGCGATGCGGATCGCTCAAGATGTCGAAATGTTTGCGACGCTCAAAAGTGAGCGAGATACGCTTCAGGCTGAACTGGCAAGGGTCACTACTCAACTGACTGAATTTAACACGATGCAGGCTTATTCCAGCCGGGAACTGAAGACTCTGAATCCACCCAGCAAGCCGGAACAATACAGCCCCAGCCTCTTATTCGCGCTGCCGATCGGGTTGATGCTCGGCAGCCTGACTGGCTTGATGTTTTGCATCCTTAAAGAGATGGCGGAGAAAACTTTCCGATCGTCGGACGAAATTGCCCGGCAGTTGGGTGTTCCCGTTATCGCTCACATCGTTTACTTCGCCAACCGAGGCCCCAAAGCACCGGAGCACAAAAATGTGGCCGCGGATCTTGTGACGGTTCACCGACCAACGTCCGTCGCCAGCGAAGCCTTTAAAGCTCTGCGAACATCGGTGTTCTTCAAGGCCAACCAAAGCGATGCCAAAGTGATTCAGATCACAAGTCCGTCGCCGGCGGACGGAAAATCAACTGTCGCAGCCAACCTCGCCGCAACCATGGCTCAGTCCGGTCGGTCGGTTGTCTTGATTGACTGCGACCTCCGGAAACCAACTCAACATCATCGCTTCGGTTTGCAAAACGAAGTCGGATTCAGCAACTTGCTGACGGGTGAGCTTCAAGTTGCTGAAGTGGTCCAAGACCCCGGGATTGAAAATCTTTCGCTGATCACCTCTGGACCTCAGTTCAGCAATCCTGCTGAATTGCTGACCAGTGGATCACTCTATGAAACCGTTCACGATATCAAAGAGATATTTGATTTCGTCATCATTGACACGCCACCGGTTCTGGCCGTTACTGATCCTGTCATTGTCTCTGATGTGGTTGATCTGGTTTACATGCCAATGCGAATTCGCACAGGCGTTCAAGTGAACGCAGGCCAGTCCGTTGAATCACTTCGTGCCGTTGGAACAGAGATTGAAGGCGTGATCATCAACGCGTTGAGCAAGAAGGACTCTGGAAAATACAACTACGGAGGCTATGGAGGTTACGGGGGCTATGGTCGCTATGGTTATGGAAACCAGGGCTATGGATACGGTAACCGGACCTACGGAAACATCAGCAGTAAAAGCAAGGCTGCCCCCTTACGTTCGAAGACCGGCAAGCCAGGTGCCAACCGGCAAGAATCGTCAGCGGGCAGTAACGGTCAGCCGATACGTCTGGATTCTTGAATCTTGCACGGCGGCAGTCCCGCAAACCAACTGGTGCTGCCGCGCCGAGCCCGTCTTTCGTTCTCGTTGATCACCAAAATTTTCGCAGAAAATAAGATCTGAACCTCGAGTGTCACGGATCCGCTTGAGCGACGATTGAACTGACCCAACAGGTCGCTTGGTGGCCTGATGCTTCATTCAATTTTTGAAGCATCATCAGACAGAAGTTCCTCAATCGCTCGAGTGACTCGTTTGGCGGTCGGCTTCACGCGAGAAGCGTAACGAGCGACCACGGCACCATCACCGTCAACGAGGAATTTCTCGAAATTCCATGTTACGTCTCCAGAGGACTTGGGAGACGATTCCTGCTGTGTCAGGTATTTGTAAAGATCACATTGCTGGTCGCCTTTGACATCCACTTTGGCAAACATGTCAAAACTGACGCCATAGTTTTTTTCGCAGAATTCGCGGATCTCTCCCGAATCACCCGGCTCTTGCCCGCGAAACTGATTGCATGGAAAGCCAACGATCTGCAGCCCTTGGCCGGCATACTTCTCATGCAGTTTCTGAAGCGCCTTATACTGAGGAGTGTAGCCACACTTGCTTGCGGTATTGACGATCAGCAGCGGCCGCCCCTGATACGCGCTGAGATTCACTTCTTTTCCATCGAGTGTCTCCATGGTGAACTTCAAAGGGTAGTCACCATCGGAACCACCCGCTTCATTTTGGTCTTCCGGTGAAGGTTCGGAATGCGACGTGGCGTTCTTCTGTTCTGCCGACCGGTGGTTCATTTTGGTCGCAGCTTCAGACTCAATCTGGGCTCGGGCGCCATCGTCGGTTTGGCCGGACGCAACGGCAACGCCAAGAAAAAGCATCGAGGCAGATGCAATGAGCCGAGCGACAGCGTGATGTGAATGAATGGACAAGAAACTGACTCCTGGATTTTGTAAGAACAATTCGAGTTTGGTTTGTTAAATAACGCCACCGCCGACGTTTCAGATTGGGGATCGGCCAGAGAGCTTGCGGGCACAGGCTCAAGCACGGATCTTTCATCAGGGATGCAGGCCGTCGCACGCAAACAATAGCCGGCCTGCGAAATATCCGAACTAGCTGTCATCAGTTTGAGCGATGCGAACTGCTGCGTCGATACCCGAACGAACACAAACTGGAATACCAACGCCTCGATACGCGTTTCCCGCGAGTGCAAGTGATGGAAAGGATTCCAACTCGTCATCAATGGAATTGATCAGATCCAGATGCCCGACATGATACTGGGGCATGGCGTTTTTCCATCGGCAAACCAGATCCAAGTCTGGTGTTCCATCAATCCCGATCAGCCGATCCAACTCTGTGATCGCCAGGTCAGTCAATTGCCGATCAGACAAATCGACCAGCTCACCTTGCATGGCCCCACCAATAAAACAACGGATAAGAACTTTATTACCTGGGGCTCGGCCTGGGAATTTGTTGCTGGCGAAACTGGCAGCAATCAATTGACGTTTCAGGATGGCCGGCACGACGATGCCGTAACCTTCGAATGACCGTCGAAGCTGCCGCTGGTCGAACGCGAGCACGACCACCGCACAGCTTGCCGACTGTATGGTGCTCAAACGATCACTTAATTTTCGTGCCGCCGTTGAAAGTATCGACGCAGCACCGGAAACCGGAGTCGCGAGGATCACAGCGTCGGCCTCGACCGGGTTCAAATCTGATTGCTTCGAGTGAACCAACCAGCCTTTGCCTGACTGCTCCTCGATCCGATCGACTGGCCAATTGAAACGCACATCCACTTCTTTCAACGCGTTCACAAGCCAGCGAATCAACGAGTTCATTCCTTCGCGAGGGGCGCGAAACAAATCGTAGCGAGCGCCGCTTGCTTCTCGATCTGCTGATTTGTTGTCCGAATCACGACTGGCGGCGATCAAACTTCCGTGAGATCTTTCCATATCGACGAACCGTCGCATCGTCGCATTCATACTCAGGCGACACGGATCTGCCGTATAGATGCCGCTGACCAACGGTTGCACCAAACGATCAAAAGCCTGTTGACCAAATCTTCGAACAACGAACGATTGAAAATCTTCGTCATTCTCGGTTGAAGAGGGGGGAACATTGACCTCATCCAGCATTCGCTGAATTCCTTCCCTGTCGAGAATTTTTGTATTCCGAATCGCGTCCGCGTTCGCGGGAAGCATCAAAGAAAACCCGCGAGGAACCGGTTCAATCGATTCTTCGGTCGCAACATAAGCCCGTTGCGCTACCGGTGTTGTTGTCAGCAAGTCATCGTCTTTGCCCAGTTCAAAGCACAGACCAAGCGCATCATTTGGATTGGTCGTGAACATATCGGCAGCCAGATCGACGACATACCCCGACTCAGAATGCGTTTGCAGGATTCCCCCTGCGCGATCAGATCCCTCGACGACAATGATCTTTGCCGAAGGCAACAGGTTTTGCAGCTTCCACGCAGAGGTAAGCCCGGCCAGACCGGCCCCCACCACCACGATTGTTTTTTTCGAATGGACCATCTCGAAATTGTAAGAGGTGCGAATCAAGTTCGAAACGCCCGTCGCCCATCATCAAAAGCAATACGAAAAACCGTGAACATCGCGCTGGCACGAACTTTCTGATTCCAAGCGCCTTTTCCACAACATCAAAAACTAGCCCGTTAGCGAGGGATCAACCACTGAATACGCTCTCGTTGGGGGGCGTGTTGATTCAATGGCAGATAAAAACGCGGCAAAATCGACACCCGAAACGTGAGTAAGGGACGATGGATACCTCGCTGACCGGCGTGTTGCGATTGGATCAACAAGCTGTCTGGCAGCAGGTTGTATTCAGATCAACACGCCTTAACGCATCGGGTTATGATTGCTGACGTGGTATTGGGGACAGGCACTAAGCACACTGCGTAGTCGGCCGCTCAACAAAGCCGAATGGCTTTTACTTTCGGGGCTGTTGCTGGAGGCGTTTCGTGTAAGATAACTACTCCTCACTTTTACCCCCCCACAACTGATCGATGAATCCCAACTTGAAAAATGAGTTCGGGAACACAGGACTATTCCACCGCTCGTGATTCCGATCATGACGCGGGGACAGACCTTTCGCTGTCGGTACCATCGAAACGCTATTCACGGCCGATGGTGATCCATCCCGGTTGACAAAGGCTCAGAGCTTGTCGAACGAAACGAAATTTGTCACTCCGACTGATACCGACCCGGTCCTGTCATGGGAAACCGACGAATTTCGTCGCTGCAATTATTTCAGCGAAACCTTTTGTGCGTTTGCAGGGCTGTCATCCGATGAAATGTCTGGTGAAGGCTGGACGACAATTGTCCACCCGGATGACCTTGAACAACTGATGAAGGTTTCCGGCGAGGCGTTTGAACATCGCCTTCCATTTGCCCTGGAAGCCCGCTTCCGTCGCAGCGATGGCGTCTATCGCTGGTTCTTAAATGTTGGAACCCCTCGTTTTTCCGAACACGGTAAGTTCATCGGTTTCTCAGGGACGAACTTTGACATCTCTCAATCCAAGCAGATTGAATTGGCGCGCGTGGAGGAGCAGCGGCGACTTCGCGCTATCCTTGAACACTCGTCGACGATGATTGCTCTGTTGGACACAGATTTTCACTACATTTATACAAACGGTCCGTACGCGGCTTTCTGGAACGAGACGCCAAATTCAATCGCTGGACGTTACGTGTTTGCGGTCACCAAAGGCGTGAAGGCTGAGGATGCAAAGAAAAAATTCGAAGACGCGGCAAAAGGCCTTACCGTTGCGTTCGAGTTTAATGCGACACGGCAGGGGAAACCTCGAACGCTTCTGGTCAAGTACGTGAGAAACGTTGACGCCCAGGGGAACCTGTTGGGTTTCTACGTTTTTGCCGATGACGTTACCGAGATCAGAGAAACCGCAAGGCAGTTCGAACTGATCTTGAACAACCTTCCCGCGGACGTCGCCTATTTCGATCGAGACATGGAACTTCAGTATGGGAATCGCGCTTTTTTTGAGTGCGTTGGATGCGAGCCAGGTGAAGTCAAAGGAAGAAAAATGGTCGACGTGATTGGCACGTCGAACTTCGATTACGCTCAACATCACATCGCGCGTGCGTTCGAAGGCGAAACCGTCTTCTTTGAACGCGATGAAGATAAACGCCATACGCTTGTTTACCTGGTTCCCAATCTTGATTCCAAAGGACAAGCGATCGGGGTTTTCACTCTCGAGCTTGATATCTCTCCGTTAAAACGGGCAGAAGCCCAGTTGAGAAAAAGTGATCGCCAGTTCGAACTGGCGATGCAAGGACCCCAGGTTGGGTTTTGGGAATCCGATCTGGATGGACATGAAAAGTTCCTGACTGAAAACATCGAGTGCTTACTCGGCCTGCCTGCCGGGAAACTGGAAAACCGCCGCGAGTTGTTTTACCAACGCGTGCATCCCGATGATATTGAACGTGTGCGTAAAACAGACCAGCGACAAATCACCGAAACCGGTAGTCACGTCTGTGAATACCGACTGTTGATGGCTGATGATCGCTACAACTGGTTTCGATCGGTTGGCGAATCGGAGTTGGATTCAGATGGCAAGTACATTCGTTCGGCTGGTACGATTGCCAACATCGACAATCTGAAGAAAGCGGAATTGGAAGCGGCGGCTCAGGTTCGAAATCGAGACGTGTTCATGTCGATGCTGTCGCATGAACTTCGCAACCCACTTTCGGCAATTCGTTACGCAGTCGATTATTGCCGCGAGTCCGGGACTCTGCACGAGGACCATCAGAAGATGTTCGAGATTATCTCTCGACAAACCGAACATACCTCTCGCATGCTATCCGATCTGCTGGACGTGACGCGTATTGCTGGCAACCAACTGCTGTTCGAAAAGGAAACGCTTGACCTTACCGAACTGCTGGATTCGACGGCGACAGCAACCAGACACTTGTATCACTCGAGGAATCAGACCTTTGAAGTGAGCATTCAGCCCGGCTTGATAACATTTGGAGACGGCGCGCGGCTTCAACAGGCCTTTACGAATTTGTTGGACAATGCCAGCAAATACTCACCTGCGAACGCGACGATTCGGCTCTCTGCATCCTTGCGACAGAACGAAGCACTGACGGTCAAAAACACATTGGCTGCCGACAACGTTCAAATTGACGAACAGCTGATGATCACGGTTGAAGATGACGGGCCAGGAATTTCAACAAAAGACCAACGTAACATTTTTGAGTTATTCTTCCAGAAAGAGCGGTCCATCGATCGATCCGGGGGAGGCCTCGGACTGGGACTTTATCTGGTCCGTGAGATTGTGGTTGCTCACGGTGGAGAAGTGAGCGTTGAAAGTCATGGCCCGGGGCAAGGCAGTCGTTTTGTGATTCGCCTGCTGCCCACAACATTGAAAACGATCAATCCGTCAGACCAATCAGGCCCTCGCTTTTCTCCCTGCAAAATCGTACTTGTCGAAGACAATCGTGACGCGCGACTCGCGCTGACTCATACGCTTGTTGCCCGTGGTTGTGACGTAATCTCTTACAGTGATGGCCTGCAAGCCAGCAACAATCTGCCTCAGGATGTGCCAGACGTTGCCATCATTGATATTGGGTTACCCAACAAGAGCGGCCTTGAATTGATGAAGGAAATGAGTGAGATTGGTTCGCTGCAACGAACTTGTTTTATCGCGTTAACCGGGTACGGTCAGCTGTCCGACCAACGAGAGATTGCAGCAGCCGGTTTCGAAACGCACCTGGTCAAGCCCATTGAAGTTGGGCAGATGCTGCAGATGATTGCCGAACGTCTCGCACTGAGGTCTGAGTTTCAGCCTGAGCAATCGGACGACAGCGTTGAACGGCTGGCCGATAAGGTCAGGTTGGCTAACCCGGCAACACGATCAGATTTGTAGGATTTAATTCGCCGAAAATAATATGGCCAAGATCCTGTTGATAGAAGATCAGGAAGACATCCGCACCGTTATGGCAATGGCCCTCAAAAACCGAGGCCATATCGTTGATGAGTATGCAGACGGCGAATCCGCCTTGCAATCACTCGACAAGCAGTGGCCAGAAGTGGCAATCGTCGATTCCGGCCTGCCGGGCATGTCAGGAATCGATGTTGGTCGAGCCATTGTCGCGCGTGCCGAAAATCGCGATCGTATTTTGATGGCTCTTTTCACAGGGACTGATACTCCAGAACTTCAGACGCGGTCCGTCGAAGCAGGATTCGACCTGTTTGTCGTGAAACCGATCTCCATCAACGATTTTTGTGCCAGGTTGGACCAGTTAGGTTTCGAAAGTTCTCGATGAACGACAACAACGATGAAACTATCGGATTCACACTCGCAATTTTCAACGAAGACGGGAAGTCCTCTGAAGCGACATGGATTGATAGAAGCGACGAACGATTCTGTGCAGAGCTTGTTCAATCGCTGAACAGCCACCTTGGGCGTTTATCCGGAGATCTGGATCTGCCGCTTGAGGGGCATTTGCCAATGAAGTCTGGCAAAACCGTGTTTCGAGTTTCGTCAGACGGCGCGAATAGTTTCACATTCTACTATCTGAAAAATGACATCATTGGCCTGTCGCTGACGCTGACAGGAAATGACCGCGAGGCAGAGGCTGAGATAATCGACTCCATCCGATTGCTGTTGCTCGAAACAGAAGATCTCGAGGATCAGGAAAGTGATCAGATCGAAAAAACGCTCTCGGTTGATGAATTTGATTTTCAATCGTTTGACCAGCGGCCAATTCACTTTTTCGTACCGCTCGTCGGCAGCGATCTTGAAGTCCCCAATGACCTGGTTGCAGGCAGCATGCACGTCGCTTTGGTTTTATGCCAGAAAGCGATTTGAGCGCGGCCGATTGCCTGAAAAAGTCACCGGTTGATGGCTCAAGCAGCAGGTTAGCTGGCTGCGTCTCGCACGTTTTCCAAGCCAGAATTCGTTCTCTCGAACGTACTGTTGGTGCCTTCGCCCAGAACGCGAATGGTCTGAAACATGACGATCAACAACAGGGCAAGCATGACCGCGTACTCAACAGCGGTTGGGCCTGACTCGTCTTTCAGAAAACGCAGGATTTTGGCAGACAGGTTCATGGTATTTGTGCTCTTTGACTTGCAGTTAACTACGTCACCGTCAGTTCGATGATTGCGTATATTGCCCGGAAAGTTGTCCGACATCGAAATCTAGGTCACGAACCGATCGCTCGCAAACCATGTCAAAAAAACAAAGCTGATACCAACAGTAGTTGAGAATTCACTACTGGAAAATCAGGATATGCGGGTTATTCCTGTCGCTCGAACCCCCGCGAAGCCACTCATTGCTCACGCGCTGAAGTCGAAGACAGGCCAGAGACGTAAGGACACGTCGCGAAACCGCGCTGCTGACGAAGTCACCCAAGATTCAGCCAGAGACCGATCATGACTCATGCACTACGCGCCTGGACTGGCAGCTTTCAGGCCGCATCCGCAAGCCAGAACCTCGTCGACCAGGGATTGCGACCGAGCTACGACAAACGGTTGTCCGGCAAACGGATCGACCTCCTCTCCCTTCAAGGTCGCCGCTGCGCCGCCGGCCTCAAGGAGAATCAGCACGGGGGCAGCGATATCCCATGGGCCTTGCTTCACGTCATCCGTTCGATTGTCATGCACTGCGGCTGCCAAAGCGGAATTCGATTCGGCGATTCTCATGGCAACGCCGGCGTGTGGAACGTTGCTGGTCACCAACCTTGCGCCACTGGGCGATCTGAGCTGTTTCCGCATGGTTGAAAACACTTCTGTCTCGAGGGCAGAGTCGCCATATTGGTTCATTTCAACCCACGCCTCGCGCAAGGTCATCTCTGCCGATGAAACTTGCAACGCCACTCCGTTCTTCCAGGCCCCCAGACCTCGAACTCCATAAAACCACTCTCCGGTCAGAGGAAAGTGAACGACTCCACAAGCGGTTTGTCCGTCTTCTCGCTTTGCAATCAGAACCGACGGATATATCTTGCCCGCTCGCATCAAAAAAGCGCTCGATGCGTCCAGAGGGTCAACGATCCAACACTCATCTGAAACCGAATCAACGTTCGGATTCAACTCTTCAGAGATAATCAATGCATCGGATTCCGCTGAAAGAAAATCCGTCATTGCTCGGTCAGCCCGATGGTCGATTTCTGACACCAGGTCGCCGACGCCCTTGGCATCAATCTCGTGCGTCTGATCATAACCTTCGGCAATGATTTTGCCCGCCAGCGTCGCGGCCTGTATCGCAACGGAAAGTTGATCGTTCAACGTTTTCGCGTGTTCGTGAATGTCGATGGCGGTCATGGTCTAATGCTGAAACAAGAATTGTGGTCTCGACAGATGCTGTCGCCCGTCCAACATGAAACATCACGCTTGAACAAGGGCAAGCCGGAACCGAATCGGTCTGAGTCGAGCATCAAATTAATCTCGGAACACGGTATCTGCTGGCAACATGTCGTTCAACAGGTCTGCTGGAAAAACGTGACAACACCAACCAGTTGCACAAACTGTCCAACAGCCGGAGCTTCCCGGGAAAACACCACGCTTGATCCCGTAAAATACGAGCCTGCGAGCCATGTGCAGCAGCGTTAATTTGCACAACTGATGGCAGCAACCCTTGGCAACGCCTAAACTGACGCATGTTCGGCGGGATTGCAGTTTCGCCGGGATCGCTTCGTTTCAACAACTAAATCAGGTGACCATTCTATGGACGCAATGAAATTATTGGGTAGCTTACTGAAAAACAAATCGTTGTCGTCCGGTTTGGGCCAACAGATCCTTGGTGGATTGCTTGGTGGCGGTCAACGTCAGCAACAATCATCACCGGGCGGAGGATTGGCTGGAATTCTTGGCAGCGTACTTGGTGGTGGCAGCCAGTCGAGTGGCGGCGGAGCAGGGGATCTGCTGGGAGCCATCCTTGGCGGAGGAGGCCGACGCCAAAACGCTCAACCTCCTGCCGGTGGCAACCTGATCGGAAGCATTCTCGGCTCCGTGCTTGGTGGAGGCGCGTCGCCTCAACAGCAGGCGCCACCTCCGATCCCGCAGGATCATCAAACCTCGGCCAACGAACAAGCCGTCTTGATGATTCGAGCAATGGTCAACGCTGCCAAAGCAGACGGACGAGTTGACAATACGGAACAGGAGAAAATCATCAGCAAGCTTGGCGCAGAGGTTTCGCAGGACGAAGTCGATTTCCTGAAAGCTGAATTTGCTGCACCATTGGACGTAAAACAATTCGCCGATAGTGTGCCAGACAGCTTAGAGCCTCAGATCTACGCGTTGTCGTTAACCTCGATCGAATTGGATACACAAACCGAGGCTCAGTACCTTGGTCAATTGGCTCAACACATGGAACTTGATCCGCGAGTCTGTAATCAGATTCACGATCAGGTCGGGGCTCCCAGAATCTTCAGCTGATTTTCATCGGTCAGATGAACGAACATCAGATAATCGCAAGCGGCTCACATCAGTGAGTCGCTTGTTTTGTTCATACGATCCCGGAAAGAGCCAGCAAAGCTGCAAGTCGTCGTGGACTGAACCGACATGGCATTGCCAGGAAATACGGTTCCTCACAGCCCTGAAACCTGCGCTTGTAGTCCGTGTGACCCTTCAGGTGATAAAAGTGTCGGTTGATCCACTTACTTTCGTATGTGTTCCGAAACAGCCACGCGGTCAATAAGCTGGTTGGCAACTCAGTTGTTTCAATTGATGCCAGTGGCGACAAACCGAGCTTGAGAAGATCAACAGACTCACTTTTCAATTTCTCAATGATGTGCTTCATAATCGCCTGCTCACCATACTGGGGTGCATCCGGGTGACGGCGTTTGAAAGATGTTGCGTACCCGATGACGGTTCCATCGCGATACAGCGGATCAAGGAACACGAATGCGATCGGTTGACCTGCAGGATCAATCAAGAAAAACTTGCGGACGTCTGGTTCATCTTCCAACACAATGGGTCGATTCAGAAATCGCACTTCTTTCTGTTTGACGGTTCTTGTTTCCCGCCATGCTTCGGAAATTTGTTCGACACAGTCGGCGGAGATCTCTTCAAATGAACATTCACGGATCTCGTACCCGCGGCGCTTTGTCCAGTTTCCTGCGTAGCGCAACCATTCTTTTTTCTTGCCGCCCAAGGTGTAGTCATCCAGCACCAGCGTCGTATCAATTCCCATCGGATTGATGTAATACCCCTGATTCGCGAGCACCTTGGCCGTCTTTTCTGACACCTGGCAGAACATGGGTCGACGGTACTTTTGAACAAACTGCCGAATCAACGAATCACGATGCGAATCCTCGCAAAGTGGATCTCCCAAGGCACACGTCACGCCCCAACGGCTTCGGTAAGCAATCAACCCGTGCTGATCACCGTAGTGCTCTAACAGCGGCTGAACTGAAGTTGAATAGGCGAGTGTGAAGCTGCCGTGTTGCTTCAGCAATTCCCGGCGAACGACAGATTCCACACCGGTTTCGGTTGCTTGCTGTTCCGCTGCCCAGTAGCTCTGCGACGGCCTGTCTTTTCGGTCGCGCAGTAACTTTTCGCGTCGCTGCTTCAATGCAGCAGAACTGACGGTTCGTTTTGGCTTTTGTGGAATGGTGGACAAACAAGTTTCCCGAGTTTCGGCTACTGAGACTTTTTCCGATCGCCCGAGTGTAGAGTTTGATCAGAATCTGACCAATAGATTCTCACCCGACGAAATCAGGCAAAATGTCGCATCGCTACCACATCAACATCATTTGGCCAGACAGTACAGATACTCCTGGAGTTGGCCGTTTTCCTTCTTTGCAACTCGGGTGTAAATCCGCCCTTCACATATCGCCATTGATGCGAAAGTGCTGTCGCCCAATTGGTTCACTCCGACCTTTTCAAATTTCTTCGGATTCGCCTTGATCACCAGCGTGTTCCCTTTTTCTGAAGTGAAAAAAATGTGCTCCCCGATCGCAACCGGCGATGCGCTTTCGGGTCCTTCGAAGCGTTCTCGCCATTGCAGCGAACCGTCGGCCGCACTCCAACAATAAATGACGCCTCTTTCGGATTGACCGTAGACAAAACCATCAACGACAATCAAGGACTGTTCGTAGCATTTGACTGGCTTGGACCACGCCTTTGTGCCTGAGCCATCCGCTTTTACAGCAATTGTTTCCTGCGTCGGATACCCACCACTGGCAATCACGTTGTTTGAAAACTCATCCCAGACCATCGTTCCACAAGTCACATCCCACGAAGCAGGGCATTTCCATAACTCCTGCCCCGTCAGCGGATTGTAAGACGCAACACGATTGCCGCCGCTAATCAGCATTTGCATCACACCACCGAGGTCGGCCACGACCGGTGTTGAATAACTGGTCTTCAAACCATTTACCGTTTTGTATCCCGCTGGCAGCTTCCGGTCGATTTTCCAGCGTTGTTCACCTGACTCGACATCAAGCGCAACAATCGCAGATCCAATCTTGTTCTCGTTGGATACGATAAAAAGATCGCCTACCGCAATGGGAGAACTTCCGTACCCAAATGGGTAGTTTGACTGATAGTCGCCAATCTTCTGCTGCCAGACTTGATTACCCTGGAAATCGAGGCAAGTCGCATGAACAGCGTTGTGGTGATTGAATACCGCCAGAACACGATTGCCTGCGACAGCGACGGAAGGGGAAGCGTGAGTATTCTTGGGATGAATCTTGCCTGGAAAACCGCCTTGATTCACGACCTTGGCCCATTTCTGCTCACCCGTTTTCTGATCATGACACAGAACCGCCTGGCTTTGTTCCTGTTGGTCTGCCGCTGTCAGAAAAATAAGGCCGCCCGTAATAATCGGTGACGAGTGACCTCGCCCGGGAAGCTTTACTTTCCACGCGACATTTTCGGATTCGCTCCATGTCAACGGAACCTGATTTGCCGGGTCCACGATTCCGTTGCCTGAAGGACCTCGCCAACGGGGCCAATCAGCACCTGAATCGCTGTCGTCCTGAGCATGAAGCGTCACAGAAACGGACACTGCTCCTATCATCAAGATAAAAAATGCGATTCGAGCCATTGTCAACTTCTGCTTCCAGCCTGCCATTGTCATCATCCTGTTAATTGAATCGAGCCACGTGCACTTAATTGGATTGTACACCTGCCACCTTCTTTGTTTGAACACCGCAAACGAAAAAAACGCTCGGACATGAAAGCTAAATCCACTTTCGAGTCGAGCGTTTCAAGAACACGTATTCATCACGACACGGAAAGATCAATGGCAAACGTGAACCATCAACCATTACGCGACCGCGTGTGATCCGACTACTCTTTCAGTTCTGCGTTCCAGTACGCATCGCTGATGAATTTGGACCAGCTTTCGTACCGAGACGAATGCTGAGAGTAGATTGGGTTCCATTTTGGATGGGTCGGTTGCTTCAGCAACTTCATGCCTGCCTGCTTCAACGTGCGATCCGCTTTCGAGTGATTGCATTTCGTGCAAGCCAGGACACAGTTCTCCCAGCTTGATCCGCCTCCACGAGACCGAGGGATCACGTGGTCAATCGTCAGTTCATCGGGCTTCGGCTTTCGTCCACAATACTGACACGTGAACCGATCTCGCTTGAACAAATTGCGACGGCTGAACGCGACGGTCGTGGTCGGAAGGCGATTGAACCGAGTCAGCGTGATCACTTCAGGCACACGAAAACGCTGGCTGACTGAACGAATGCACGGTTCATCATGATCTGGTTCCAGGGCGGACCAATCGTCCCAATCATACAGCTGATAGTCTGCTGGATCGACGACTTTGGCCGTGTCGCTCCACACCATCGTCAACGCTCTTGCAACCGATGCCACGTTGACGGGCTGCCAGCTTCGATTCAAGACCAAGGTCGGTCGCTGAAGCACTTGTGAAACCATGACGCAATTTCCTCCGGACGTTCTCAAAGAAGCGAATCGGGCGGGGCGGTTGGCCGGAAATTCATCCGTCAACCTGATCACCCGTGCGGTGACGATCGATGGCGACCGCTGCCGTTGAACGACAACAGGCAGAGCGGCGTCTAAAGTATGATCCAAACAACTCGCCGCCGAAACCTCAACGAATCATTCCGGCGTTCGCCAGAGCCGGGTTGGACGCTTTTTTTACCTTGGAGGTTCGTTTTTTACTCTTGTTTCCGTTTCCGTGGCTCTTTTAACGATTAATTCACAGCGCTTCGCCTGAATTGTTGGGACCGCGTTCGCTCGAGTCAAACCACCATTCAACCCGGAACAGAAGAGAGTGGTGATACGAATCGATGATCTGACAGAACGATTTGACGCACGAAAGTTGGACAGCTGCGCCCCGCAAAATGGCCATACCCTCTACCCAACCCGTATTTTCGTTGGCGCGAGACTGCCAGGTTCTCGCCGGCGAGAACTCAATCCTTTTTTTGAGCGTTGGAATTGAGTACGATCAGCTGTCCTCATGGGGCATCGCCAACAACGGATCGTTTCTCCTCGTTGTGAAATTCAACTGCTTTCTTCATTTTCAAACTCAGCAAGTAAAGTCTGTCATGTTCATTGTGCAACGAGTTCTCAGCACCTTGCTGATTTTACTGCTGATCGCCGCGGCAGCACTGTGGATCATGGGCGGTGCCAAAAAGGAGAACGACACTTCACTGGAGTTTGATGCAACGCCCGAGCAAATCTGGCCCTATCTGACAGAACCAGATCGAATCAGGCAGTGGTTCAGTGGTTTGGTTTCAATCGATCCGATCGAGGCACCTTCCGATGATCCTGCGGCCCCCGCGCCCGCACCGATTCGCCGTGTCCTGCAAACCGCTGACGGAGACCGTGTCGAATACAAAGATCAGATTCTTCGTTTTACTCCCGGTCAAATGCTGTCCTTGAGATCACGTAGTTCCGGCGGAACTCTGACGTGGGTCTATCAACTGGAGGCGATGGTGGATGATCGCGCCAATGTGACTTTCCGAGTCGTTCAATCTGCCTCGGGTCTCGCTCGATTGTTGGCACCTCTCACCGAAGACGTTTCGCTGAAGCAGATCGAGATCGACATTCGCCAATTAAAGCAAGTCGTCGAAGCGGCCGCTTCCAGCAACAGTCAGTTTGGACTGGAATAGCTCCGCGGTCGGTCAGGACCGCATACGCTGACCTGAGCCTTTGATTTTCGTTATACTCCGTTGCAACGATGGCTCATTCATCTTCTGCCAGAATACGATCAAACGGTCCAGCGAGTCCGAGAAACCAACATGCCCGCGACCATTCTTGATGGCAAAGCACTTGCCAGAGAAATCCAATCCGAAACCAAACAGTCGGTTGCCACGTTTTTTGCTCAGCGACAAGTGACTCCGACACTTGCGGCAGTACTGGTCGGCGAAGACCCCGCCAGTCAGGTGTACGTACGCAACAAGGAACGAGCATGCAGTCGAGTTGGGATCGACAGCCAGCTTCACCGAATGCCAGCGTCATCATCAACCGAGGAATTGCTCGCCAAGGTCGACTCGCTGAATCAGGATTCCAGCGTTCACGGCATCCTCGTTCAATTACCTTTACCCGACGGAATCGATTCGCGGCTTATTCTTGATGCGATTTCGCCAGACAAAGATGTTGATGCTTTTCATCCACATAATGTGGGCCTGATCTCACAGGGCAGACCGCGTTTTCTGCCGTGCACACCGCACGGGATCGTGCAAATGCTTGCCAGAAACCAGATTTCGACTTCCGGCAAACAAGTCGCGGTGCTTGGCCGGAGTGATATCGTCGGGAAACCGATGGCGATGATGCTTTCCGGCCGCGGCTGCGGTTTGGGTCCGGATGTCGCCAATGCGACCGTCACCATCTGCCATAGTCGTACGCAAAATCTGGCTGAATTAACTGCTCACGCGGACGTACTGATCGCGGCGATCGGAAAACCGAAATTTGTCACGGCCGACATGGTGAAGCCAGGAGCGACCGTGATCGACGTGGGCATCAACCGCACGGACGATGGGTTGGTTGGCGATGTTGACTTCGAGAATGTCATGCCAATCGCGGGACATTTGACGCCGGTTCCTGGCGGTGTCGGGCCACTGACCGTGACAATGCTACTCGAGAATACTCTGATGGCGGCTCGCCTCTTGACGGATTCCCAGATACAGTCAAGCGTCTGAAGGTAAAACGTTGGCTGCTTGAAACACGTTCACGGTTCGGCATGAGTGACTCCAATCTGAAACCGTGGAAGTATTTACTGCCGATTGGCTTGTTGCTTTTTGCCGGTTTGTTTCTGTACAACAACTTCGGCAACGGTTGGAAGGATGACTCCGCAACCAGCGAGCAACCGGCTGCCGACGGCAACGACAAGAAAAAGAAAAAGCCGTTACCCGATTTCCTGACCCGCACACCGGTGCTGCTTCCCGGGGTTTTTCAAAAGAACGTAAACACCCAGGATGAACTTTCCAAAGCCGTGGAAAGTGATCCGACCGAGCGGCTGTTTTCCGATCCTTCAAATTCAGCCCTGCGGCTCAATCGAGCCAAATCCGGTCATTGGTACAGTGCTCACTATCCTGTCGTCGCGAATCATCTGAACATCGATGGTGAACTGTCTACGCAGACTGTTCTGCCCACCAGCCAACCGGTGCCCGTTGCACATACTCGTTACTGGCCCGTTCACAAACGACCTGTCGCTTTGGCCAAAAAAGAGTGGAAGAACCTCGAGTCTTCGGTTTTCGTTCCGGTCCGGTCGGATATTAAGATGGACGCTCCGTCCGTTCTGGTATCGTTTTCGCTCAACCAACGAAACGCCACCTTGAATCAGGCATCCACGATTCAACCTGTGGCTGGGATGAAAGAGTTTCAGCATCACTTTGTGGTTCTGACGGACCGTCCTGACGACTGGTCGTATTTGAAAACGACCGATTCTTTTCAGTTGGCGGGGAAACTTGGCAGTGGGGATCTCATGCCGCCGGTCTATCACCTCGTTCCGTCGATCCCCGGCGATCCTGTTCCACTTTCTCGCAACGTATTGGAGTGGACGACGATCGCGTACGTTCTTTGGGACAACCTGCCTGAAAATGCACTTGATCTGGATCAACAAAAGGCATTGATTGACTGGCTTTTCCACGGTGGACAGTTAATCATCAGTGGTCCTGATTGCCTTGACCGATTGAGAAACAGTTTTCTGGCCGAACACCTGCCGGCATCGTTTGATGGCTCAATCAATTTGACAGCAGATGAAGTTGAGACTTTGAATGAACACTGGTCGATTCCTTCGACAATCAATCGCAACAGAGCGTTAACGGTTCCGCCAACTGGACCAATCCCCGGCGTACGATTCGAGCCTCACCCTGAATCGCAATTTGTTGATCAAACCGGTGAGATTGCAATCGAGAGACAAATCGGTCGTGGCCGTATCGTGATGACGTCATTTTCGCTGGTGTCGCCGCAAGTCCGTGATTGGGGAAGTTTCAACAGCTTTCTTAATGGCGTGTTGCTGCGAAAACCAGCAAGGAAGTTCGGCCGAAACGAGAACCTTGAAACAAATTTTCGGTATGCGAACAATTCAACCACCATCTACGATCCGCTACTGGCCTCAACGGTCAGGTTTCTGAGTCGTGACCTCGGGGCATCAGGAACACTGGTCCATGCCGACGTCCGCGGAAAAGGAGACAGATACGATTCCGATCCAGAGTTCTCTGGAGATCGAAATCTTGCCGACACATGGCACTACGGAGGTTATCAGTCACAGCAAACAACCGGAGTCGGGGGCTGGAACGATTTTTCAGCCGTTGCGGTCGCGGCTCGAAGAGCCCTGCGCGAAGGAGCCGGAATCAAGCCGCCGTCCGCCGAGTTTGTCTTGAAGATGCTGGGTGGATATTTGCTGGTGTTGGTCCCACTAAACTGGCTGTTCTTTCGATCGATCGGAAAGGTCGAATTTGCGTGGGTTGCTGCTCCCATGATTGCCATCGCCGGAGCAATCGGCGTTGTGCGCATGGCGTCACTGGACATTGGCTTCGTCCGAAGCAACACCGAGCTTGGCCTCCTTGAAGTTTTCGCAGATCATCCGCGTGCTCATTTGACCCAGTATTCGGCTCTCTACACATCGCTCTCAACCCGCTATCAGGCTGAACTGGACAATGCAACTTCTCAGGCGTTGCCATTCGCAGCTTCCAGATCCAGCAGCTATCGGCAACCCAATCAACAACCGTTTTCCACCGTTACGCTAAGACGATCGGCACGAAATCGACTGGAAAATTTACAGGTCCAATCCAACTCGACCGGCTTGCTACACATCGAGTCAATGCTGGACCTGGAAGGAGCATTCTCTCAACCTGAAAAGGAAATCCTGATTAATTCATCACCCATCGCGCTACGTGCATCGGGAGTCGTTCGACGATCGGGCGATGGAAAGCGATTCGAAGTTGCCTGGATTGGAGAACTGGAATCGGGACAAACCGTCGATCTGGATTTTGAAACTGTCGCGCAGGAAAATTTGTACCAACGATGGCTGATCAATCCGACCATGGCCAGTGTCAGCCGACAGGCACGAGTCATCTGGGAAAGCAACGTCCCTGAAAATCGCAGCTACGTCAGCAGGCAGGACTTGCTTGATTTTCCAGAGATTCAGGAAGACTTGGAAGCGTTTCAACAGCGATCTGCATTGATGGAACCATCGTTACAAGCAAGCGCTTTCTCAAGGAAAGACTTTCGAGAGATTTACGCATCCGTCCAGCATCAAAAGGGAAATAGCGACATCTTGGAAAACCTGGGCGCGGGTGACTTGTTTGACGCGGTCACTCAGAACTTGACGCTGGGGCGAGGTGAGTCAAGATTGCTGGGCGTGACCGATCAAGCGTTAAGTCTGGGTAGCCTGGAACCCGAGGCAACTCAGACTCGACGTCAGACGCTGGTCGTGGTTCACTTGAGTCACCCCAGCCTTCCAAAGGCGCGGCGCGACGTCAACCGATATCAAGACAAAGCCGACCTTTCGGATCTTGACCTGGAAGACGAAGCAACCTTGCCCGAAGAAACGGTTGACGAACGAGCTGGTCCGTAACTCTTTGAATCGCATCCCTTTGACACAAAAACTCGCATGATTGAACTGACTGGATTCGGCAAGGACTACGGTGACTTCACAGCAGTCCAATCGCTCGATTTGAAAATCGAGGAAGGTGAGATGTTCGGCTTCATCGGGCCCAACGGTGCGGGCAAGAGCACCAGCATTCGCTTTCTGGCAACCTTGCTGCGAGCGACGCGTGGAGACGGCACAATCAACGGCTACAGCGTTTCGAACGATCCCATGAATGTCCGGCGAAGCGTTGGCTACATGCCGGATGCCTTCGGTGTTTATGATGGTATGAAAGTCTGGGAGTTTCTCGATTTCTTTGCCGTTGCCTACAAAATTGGTCGGACTGAACGCAAACGAGTGATCCGCGACGTGTTGGAATTGCTTGACCTGACTTACAAGAGAGACGATTTTGTGAATGGTCTCTCGCGAGGAATGAAGCAGCGGCTGTGCCTGGCCAAAACGTTGGTTCATGACCCGCCCGTGTTGATTCTGGACGAGCCCGCCAGTGGTCTCGATCCGCGTGCGCGCGTTGAAGTGAAAGCGTTGCTGAAA
The DNA here is from genome assembly GCA_964468915.1 of uncultured Pirellulaceae bacterium. GTDB lineage: Bacteria > Planctomycetota > Planctomycetia > Pirellulales > Pirellulaceae > Mariniblastus. The sequence goes on along the minus strand of CAYXWX010000007.1, from coordinate 3,139 downwards.
GAACTTCGCCGAATGGGCAAAACGATTTTGATATCCAGCCACATTCTGACTGAATTGGCCGATTGCTGCACTTCGATCGGGATCATCGAGCGTGGGCAATTGTTGATGCATGGACCGATCGACGAGGTGTACCGAAAGATCACCGGGAATCAGGTGATTCACGCGACCATCGGAGAAAACCTTGACGCGGGTCTATCGATCATTCGCAGCAACCCGGACGTGCGAGACGTTCAGGTCGATGGTTCAAAGATCATGATCGAATTCACATCACCCGATCATAACCCCGCAACCTTGCTGAAATCCCTTGTGGAAAACAATGTCGAAGTGAAAAACTTTGGCAGTAAGGAACCGAATCTGGAAGACGTGTTCATGATGGTGACCAAGGGGCTGGTTTCGTGAACAAGCTTCGGATCATGGTAAGAACAGGTTCAAAATTTGTCGTCGTTCCCGTGTTCTTTAGTGCATTTTCGTATTAGCTTTTGATAATTGCATGCTGAAAGATGGCCCGACGCCGGGAAGTTTTAAACAATGAATCAAATGTTGAGATGGGGAATTCTTTCTACCGCCAGAATCGGCGTGAACCACGTCATACCGGCGATTCTGAAATCAAACAACGGAATCGTGGTGGCCATCGCAAGCCGCGAAGAAGCCAAAGCAAAAGATGTTGCGAGGCAGTTTGCAATTCCAAAAACATTTGATTGCTATGAAGCTCTGTTGGCCTGTGAAGACATTGATGCGGTCTACATCGCACTTCCGTGTTCACTGCATGCCGAATGGGCGATCAAAGCGGCCAACGCCGGGAAACACGTGCTTTGCGAAAAACCGATCTCACTACATGCGGACCAGATTGACGCCATCGTCGAAGCTCGTGATCGCAATGGCGTCATGATATCCGAGGCGTTCATGGTCACCTACCATCCACAATGGCACAAAGTCCGAACGTTGCTGAACGAAGGAGCGATTGGAAAACTCCGGCGCGTGCAAGGTTCGTTCACTTACTTCAATCGTGACGACCAGAACGTTCGCAACAAACTGGACCTGGGTGGCGGCGCGTTACCCGACATCGGCGTTTATCCGACCGTAACCACTCGATTCGCAACCGGCAGAGAACCTGCACGCGTGTCCGCGACGGTCCAACGCGATGAATCCTTCGGCACCGACATTTATGCCAGCGCTCAAGTCGATTTTGAAGAGTTCGAACTCTCGATGATGGTTTCGACTCAGCTTGCTCACCGGCAAGAGATGATTTTTCACGGTGACCAGGGTTGGATCAGCCTGTCGGCTCCGTTCAACGCGGGCCTCTACGATGCTGATGTTGTCACATTGCACAATGTAAATCACTCGCAACAGCAGGCGTTCCGATTCATCGGAATTGATCAATATCGCCTGCAAGTCGAAGCGTTCGCCCGTGTCGCAACCGGAAACGACGGAAATATCTACTCGCTTGAAAACTCACAAAGAAATCAGCGGCTGATCGACTCGATCTATCGAGCAGGTAAAACGGGACAGCTTGAGACTCTATAGACCACAGCACTTCAACTCAATTCAGCAGGATCGATCCCGGGCCGAACGATTCGTCGTCGCCCGATTCCCATTGACGGCGAACTTCTCGCAAACCGTAGCAGCAAAGATCGTAGCGCTCGCTGAGCCGTTCCAGAACTTCTGCGGATGGAATTTCGTCTTCTGGTGCTTCAATCGAGCTGGCGATGCGGTAGGAACGTTTGCCATAGCTGCAATACGATTCAAACTGATCCGACGTCGCTGACTCGGACGCTCGAAGTGATTCCGGATAAACACCTGCCCAGAAAAGAGTGAAGTCACCGATGTGCCGATGCAGATCACGCTTTGCATCTCCCAGCCGAGCAGAAGCTTCGGCCACCATTTCGGGGACGCTCATCAGTGGCTTCCCGGTCACGCTGCGAATGCGGTGCATGACGTCGCTGCGAATCGAGTGCAGCAGTAGCAGAGTCAGATAGTCGATCAACGGGGGATCGACGACGCCCAGCTGAGACTGGAATGTACTTTCGGTCAGACCAGCGAAGTAGCGGCCGATTGGTGTGCGGATAGAATCAAAATCGTCGTTGCCATGCATGGCATCGCCTCCGGAAACATGCGTGCGTCCAAAGGAGAACCCGCGGTTCTCTGATTTCACTGTAGTCAGAAATCCGGAGAAAAGTCAAGAGAATTTGAATTCAAGCGGTGTTGCGCAACCACTCGACACAAAGTCACCAATAATGGCTCACATCAGCCGCACCGAGTTCTGGGTTCTGGGTTCTGGGTTCTGGGTTCTGGGTTCTGGGTTCTGGGTTCTGGGCACTGGGCACTGGGCACTGGGTACTGGGTACTGGGTACTGGGTACTGAAAGCAGCTCATCAGCTTGAGGAAAGTTGCGACAGCAAGCGCAAACGGTCCAGCACAAAAATGAACACGAGAGAAGTCTCTACGAGCAGAATTTCTTCACCAGTAATTTCTACAACCCTTCCTTACTGTTATTCTTCAAAGCCGCAGGTTTTTCCCGAGTGTCAACCCAATCAGGTCTTTCCATCCCGGTGATTGTCTCCCACTGCTCCCAAATCTGCTCCGTCCAGCTCTGCGTTTTTCGGATGTGCTTCACCCCGGACCCGGGTTTATTCATCGCCTTGACAAAGGCAACCATCATTTTGCGAATCTCCGTTCCCTCTTGAAACAAATTTCCAAACTGCTGCTTCGGCAAATACTCGCGATCGAATGCGGCACAAAGATGAGCTTGCGTTTCGTTCAAGCTGCCAATCGAATAACCCAGGAATTGAATAAATTCCCCCTGAGTTCCTCGGCCGAATCCTTCGGCGATATTCGCAATGACTGATTCCGAGGAATCATTGATCTGTCGAGTAAGCCGAACATCGCTGGAAAAAGGAGCTTCTTTCGTGAGCCAGAATATTTCCTTCGACCATGCTCGAGCTCGTTGCCAGAAGCGGAGGTCGGTGAACTTGCTCACGCCCGGCATGTCACTCTCCCACAAAGCATCCTTGAAAACACGATAGCCAGAGCACCCAGCACCCAGCACCCAGCACCCAGCACTCAGCACTCAGCACTCAGCACTCGGTACTCAGCACTCAGCACTCAGCACTCAGCACTCAGCACTCAGCACTCAGCACTC
>CAYXWX010000006.1:71335-82361 GCA_964468915.1 uncultured Pirellulaceae bacterium | reverse complement strand
TAGCATGACCCGCTATTGGTTCGAGCCAGATCCGATAGCGGGTTTTTGCATGCGCTGATGGTCAAGTTCGGTCCGGAACGAAAAGTGATAAGCCTCTATTTGCTTCCAACCACATCGACGTTGACGCGCGCGTGAACGTTGTCGCGCGGTAACCCGCCACAGCAAAATGGAATTGTTCGCTCAAACCCTTTGAACGAGAATCGCCCGGCTGATCAGACACCTGCAATTTCCAAACAAGAGTCACTCCCTTTTGAAACCATCAACAAGACGTGGAGGTTCGAAAAGCGAGAACGTTAGCAGGAATTGACGGAACTCGGCGATGCTGAGTCGCGATCGACCAAACAGCAGGCCCAGTTGGTTGAACTTGTTAAAGAACTCGAAGAACTGACAGTTCGAAGACTTTCCATAATTGATGAATTGGCGAACGTTCGCGGTGTTGAATTTCCCAACCTCTGCAGCCAACTGGATATCTCGCTCAACCCGGATATTTCGTAGGCCGGCAACAAGGTCTCGAAAACACTGCCGTAACTTTGCAAACCAGAAAGTTGTCAAAAACAGTCTGTCGTTCTCGACGGCAACAAATCCGAGACCGAAGTTCCGGCAGGGCAATGGTTTGAATGTTACTGCCTACATCCCAGATGAAATATCCGGGCTAAACAGATGTCTCGCACCTCGTCGGGCTAACTGGAACTGGCAGGTCAACGGCCGATCGTGTGAACCTGAATCGGATAAGCATTGTTGGTCTTCTTCGTCTGCTGGTGGATACTGGCCTGCCCCCATAATCCGCGACGATATGTTTTCCACCAACATCAGCTTGAAATTGGCGTTTCGGAGGTGGAGAAGGTACAATTAACACGACGTTTTTTTCGCGACCGGCATCGTCAATTCCCTGGCATCCTGGCTTCCGACTGTTTCGAAGGAGTGACATGGCAACTGACTTGAAGCAAATGTTACCCGAAACCCTCCCGCTGACGCTTGACCAGTACCGCCTGCTGGTCAACAGCGGCCAGTTCGATCGTGCGACCGGGCAAATTGAACTGATCAACGGAAAGATCGTACGCACGAACCCGCAAGGACCGTTTCACTCTGACCCAATTGATGAACTCGCTCGGTGGAGCTACGAAGTTGCCGCAGATGCGTTCCGAATTCGCATCGAGAAGCCGATTGAGTTCTCTGAACTCGATAGCTGCCCCGAGCCGGATATCGTCTGGGCCACTCGCCGCCGTTACGCCGACCGGCATCCGCTCGCCGAAGATATTCATCTACTGATTGAGGTAAGTTACAGCAGTAAAAAATTTGACGCTGGCGAAAAGCTTAAGCTTTATGCGAGGGCAGGAATCAAAGAGTATTGGCTGGTCGACGTGTCGAGCCAGTCGATCGAGGTCTTTTCCGATCCAGACGCGGGCGAGTTTCGCAAGTCAACGGTTTACCCGGCCAAAGCAACCGTTAGCCCGGTATGTCTTCCTCAGGCAAAACTTGAAATAGCACGGTTGTTCAGCGAAACTGTTTAACGGAGTCGTTCGAAGGGTGTCAGGCAAAACGATTTCGAACCTCGCATTGGTCCCTGTTTTATCGCTCCTGTCTGCACTGTTGGTTGGTTGCGCTGAAAGTGACATAAAAACAGAATTAAACATGCCGCAGACTCGTTCATACGCCATTCGTTTGAAACCGGGCGAAGACCTGAAGAAGTCAATCCAGAACTTCGTCGACGCCAACCAGATCGAAGCAGGTTGGATCGCGTCCTGTGCCGGTTCATTGACGGAGTACCACATTCGATTTGCCAACATACCGAAAGGCAGTCGAGCGTCCGGGCATTTTGAAATTGTCAACCTCTCAGGCACGCTCTCCACCAATGGAAGTCATCTTCACATTTCGGTCAGCGATGGCATGGGGCGTATGATCGGAGGCCATCTGCTGGACGAGTGCATCGTGTACACGACGGCAGAAATCGTGATCCAATCGGCCACCAATCTTCGCTTTACCCGACAAAACGATGGCACAACGAAATGGAAAGAACTTCATATTGAACAGAAGTAACTTCAGCTTGATTCGAGTTCACCTGGCTCGCCCGTACACGGAAATATAGAGCACGCCCAGGATCACAAACGCAGTGCCAATCGCTTGAACAACCGTCAATGACTCGCCAAGGAAAATGACGGCAAGGATGATGGTCGAAATCGGGCCGATTCCGCCGATGATCGAAGCATTCGATGCTCCAATTCGCCGGATTCCTTCCGAGATCAAGAACGAAGGGATCACCGTGGCAAGGAATGCCATTGCAACCGCGTAAGCGTACACCGGGGCAGGAAGCTGAAACAAATCAATCGACGGTGACACAACCAAATGATGGGTCACGATACAGATCGTTGATACGATCATCGCGCAGGAAGTGAAGACCCACACGCCAAGTTTCGGGATCAACTCACCGCTGCCCACAACGTAAATCGCGTAGCAGAGTGCCGAAAGAAAAATCAATCCAGCGCCTGTCCATTGATTTGCTGATTGCTGGTGCTGCTGGCCGAACCCAACTGCGATCACGATTCCTCCGTAGCAAAAAGCGATCGCGATAACCTGCTGGATCCGAATCGGTCGCTTCAAAAAGACAGCGCCAATCAACAGAACCAATGTCGGAAACGAATACAAAATTACTCGTTCCAGACTTGCAGAAATAAAGCTGAGCCCGACGAAGTCAAAGTAACTGGCGAGGTAGTACCCCACAAATCCCAATGACACCAGTGACAACCAGTTTGCTCGCACGCCCAATGGTTCAGAGGTTGAATATTTTCTCCACCCCAGCACGGCCACGTAAAACGGAGCCGCGAACACCAGCCTCAGCAACAACAGGGCGACTGGTTCCACGCCGTGCTGCATGGCCAGCTTGACCATGATCGCTTTGGACGAAAACAAAACGGCTCCCAGCAGAATAATTGCAGCGGCAACCAGGTCAGGGTTTCGGTGAGATTGAGAAACCGCAATCCTCGCAGAGGGATTCCTCGAACACGTCTCGGACATTGATTTGCCTTCCACTGGCATGTGAAAAAGTTCGAGCCGTCGTGTTCCGAGGCAGATTGCAGGAGATGGTTAATTTCAACTCAACTTTTGCAACGCCACAGACACTTTCGTGAAATGCGACATACACTGAACACTTGAAACCCGAAAACCTTAAGACTGAATTCCAGCCTGCAGGTTCACCATCGTCTGAGAACATGCGACGATCGAATCGGTTCTCGGCAAAGTGTTCACATAAAGATCTGTTTATACGGGTGGAAAAACGCGGGGACGTGCGAAAGGTTAAGAAGAACACCTTGACATTCGAGAACGGCTTCAAAATACTTGAACTGTACTTTTCCGTTGGAATATTCGCATTCATGCGACTCAAACCACTGCACATCTCGCTCCTTTTGGGATACCTGATTCTATTCTGGAATCTGGGCCCATCTCTGCATCGCGCCGAGATATTCGGGCTTCATTTTCATTCCTGCTGCTCAAGCAAAGGATCATTCTGCTGCCACGATCAGGGGGATGATGGTCATTGGCATCGTCATGAGGATGATCACGAATTTCATTCGCACTTGCCTTGTTGCAATCACGAACGTCCTTCCGACTGTCGATTGGATATCGAGAGTTTCCATTCGCATCATGATTGCTCATTGTGCGACTTTTTCGACAACTTCAACCTTGTTGTTGAGTCCTTCGATTTTGAAATCGCGAACGCGTCTGTCAATTTCAAAATCTCGCTGCCGTTGACCGGCTGGCCAGGCGATCCATTCTGTGCCACAGCTCGTGGCCCCCCTGCCGCATAGGGCATTGCATTTTTCTGATTCAGGATTTGACTGGCACGCCAGCTCAATCGCGATTTCAGAATTCTGCTCTTTCAATTCCCTGGTTGCCTGTTGCTGCGTCCCTCAGACGGACGTGATGCTCGCGTCTTGCGGTGTCGGTAGTAACGTGTTGCCAATCGGTCTTCATCAGTCTCCAGAATGTGCGGCCATCTCCAGGATGTATGGCCCAAGAGCGTGTTCAACCAGATCCATGAACAGAGATTTCAATGATTGAAAAATTCAAATCCTTGACGACAACTTTGTTGAACGGAATGAACTATGATTTCTGTCCGCAGTTCAATCGATACGTTTATTGGCTGAAGCAACCCATCGGCTGGGTTATCACGGGCGCTTTTTTCTCGATGTTGTTCGGGTTGCTGATTGGCCCGAACGGTTTCGTTTTGATGTGGTCTTTTGTCGCGCTGCTGGTGATGGGTGTCGCGTGGCCTTGGCTGAGCATGAAGGGGATTTCCTGCCATTTGCGTTTTGAGGAACGACGTGGGCGCGAAAACGAACCGATCAAGGTCATCCTGAAAATTACCAATCGCATGCCTCTTCCCGCATTTGGGTTGATGGTTTCCGGGCAGTTCCTGCAAGATGTTCTGTCGGATGATGACCGGATTGCCGTCGCGCTAAAACGAGTGCCTGCGTGGTCGGTTTCCGAATTTGACTGGATTATCCAGCCGAGGCGTCGTGGCAAACTGCCGACAGAGAATCCAATTGTCTCGACGGGGTTTCCTTTTGGTCTGTACTCGATCGAAAAACCAGTGGAATTTGCTGGCGAGACGATTGTCTGGCCAAGTTGCTCGGAATTGCGAGGCGTGCCCGATCTTGATGGCTCACAATTCAATGTGGACGGAAGTGCCAATCAGAAGGCAGGCGCCGACGGCGAAACCATTGGCGTTCGCGAGTATCGTCACGGTGATTCGATTCGGAACATTCACTGGAACCAAACGGCAACTTGCAACCGGTTAATCGTCAGAGAAAAGCAGTCACTCACGCAAACACCGATTCGGATCGTCGTGGACCTGACTCCCAATCATCACTTTGGCGACGGCAGCCAGAGCACGTTTGAATGGGCCATTCGAACTGCTGCTTCCGTGTGCCGGCAACTGCATCAACATCAGGCAACAATCGAATTGGTTTGCCTTGGCCTTCCAGATGAAGAAAAGGACCGAATCAATAACCGGTCTGGCCTTCAACCAGTCCTCGATTTCCTGGCGTTACTTCCTCAGTTCTTGCCCAGTTCAAGGACCACAATGACCCGACAATCAGTTCAGTGCCCGACCTCTCCCGGCCACTTCACCATCTTGATCCGGACCAAGTCGTTTCTTGACTCTCCCGAGTCACGACTGATCAAGCATATCTGTATCGATCCTGCTGGATTCTGCCGAGACGAACCAGCTCGTTCATGTGAAGACGGCGTGCCGAGGACTACAACCGATGACGCTGTGCCCGCCACGGCAATCACCGCGCCGGAGTCGGCTTCCGAACAACTCATTCAGCTTTGGCATGGAAGTTTCAATGCAACAAGCTGAACGAAAACACGTTCGACGAATCGAGTTCTTCCCGGAACTCGATATGGTTCTGCTTGGGTTGCTGGCGTCTCTGACCGTTCAGGCATTTCGGATCAGCGCGCATGAGCTTCCGATTGCCGTGTGGATCGAAGCGTTGGTGTTGACGGCATTGCCACTGATTGTGTTCTGGTGCGTGAATCGGAATTTCGCAAAAAAAGGAATAATGCATGCCCCGGATCGATCCACCGTGTATCGGCTGCAAGCCGGTGCGTTTGGGATGGTCGTTTTGTGCTTGCTGGCTCAATGGATTTCGCGAAGCTGCGGACTCGGGGATGCGAATGAAATCGTCGCCTTGTTGATGATTAATTACGTGGCCTGGTATTTAATCGTGTTCTCAAAATTCAGCGCCTTCGCGCGCGCCGGATTTCTTCTCGCATGCACCCTGGTCTTGTTTGTCTGCTTTACTGCGGATTCGATCGCAGTGTTTGTCTGCGCTTTTTTCTTTGCGATTCTGGCACTCTGGTGGCTGCTGGGGAATTACTGGAGTCGGGTCAACAGCAAGGCCTTGGATGGCACGTCAGAAACCCTGTCCATCAGCGGGACCGCCATGCTGATCTCGATGCTTGTTGTTTCGTTGACTGGCCTGTTGGTGTGGAGCATCGTGCCTGATGGCAGTGTCCTTTCCGCGAACGGGTTTGCTCCGTTTTCAGGCGGTACCAACGGAAACCAGGATCCTTACGCGATCAAGGGCGTCGGCGACGGGGACATGCTGGCCGCCGGTGAAAACGCGACCACAACGGGCGCAGTGGATTCGGACCAATTTATCGAAGACGATAAACCTTCGATTTATGACATGGTCAGCGACACTTATGACGCACCCGCGAAGATCAAAAAGCGGAACAATCGAGCCGTCGCGTTGGATTCTCAAGCGAAACATCTCCACGACGTTATCCAGTCGGAACAATCGGGGCGATCATTTCGCACCGTTCGTGAACGGCCGGCAGGAAAGAAACTCAAGCTGAAAGACAGAATTTCCAAGGCCCTGTTTTATGTCGAAGGATCCGTACCAGCTCGATTCACGTTGGACTGCTTTCATGAGTTCGATGGATGGGACTGGTCAAAAGTCACCTTGAAGCCAGAGGACTTCAACAAGAGCCCGATTTCGCTCAGGAACTTGTATGGCAAACCATGGTATGTCGTCAATCGAGTCGCACGCGAGTATCTTTCTGCACAACGAGCGCATCGAGTGAAGATCATGCGTCTGTCAACCAATACGCTGCCAGCCAGTTCGTTGACAGGCCGATGGCACATTCACCGAATGGATGTTCCAGACATGTTTCGTTGGAACAAGCAGGGAATTATTCGAATGGACGGTTCGGTCATTCCGACTCAAACCATGATTGATGTTGTCAGCTACGTACCGAACTACCACACTCTTCGTTCAACCGGAAATTTGATGTTAGTTGATCACCCCAGCCGTACGTGGGGCTGGATCGATCGGATCATTGGCGTGGTTTCGCGGCCTGACACAACATCTGACGACCTGGGAGTCGTTTCGACCCATGCAGATTCTCCACTTGTCCAGATCCCCGAAAATGACTCAAGGGAAACGCTGGAAGCTCTGGTCCATGAAGTGACTGCGGATCATCGAGCCGGTTGGAATCAGGTCGAAGCGATCGTCAATCACTTCCGCTCCAACTTCAAACTCGATCGCAACCTTGTGGCGAGCGATGAGGGTATCGACTCGGTTACAAGCTTCCTTGACAATGGAGGCGGTCCGTCGTACTTGTTTGCGTCGACAGCAGCTCAGACGCTTCGTGCAGCCGGCTACCGCACACGATTGGCATCCGGGTTTCTGGTTCAACGCGAGGACTTCGATCGCAAGGCAAATCAATCAATTGTCACAAAAGAAAATTTACACATGTGGCCTGAGGTCTGTATCGATGGTTGGAATTGGATTCCCGTCGAGCCGACACCCGGTTTTCCTGTGCCCTTCAGTCATCAAACGTTTTGGCAAATTGCTAAATCGACAATCATCGGATTCTTTCAATCAATCGTACGAAATCCCATCACGACGTTTTCAGTCACTTTCCTTGCGTTTCTAGTCGTCCGTTTCTGGCGAGAGACTCTGGCCGCGACTTCCTGGCTTGTGTGGCGGATTTTTGTGACAATCCTTCCAGGGCGACAGCTGAGTGCGACTCGAAAAATGTTGGACCTTCGATTTCGAGCCGCTGGGATTCCACGTCCGGATTTTGTAACCATTGCAGATTGGTTTTCGCGGGTGGACGAACAAATCGATGACGACTTTTTTACCTGGTGGCAGCTTTCCAATTTCAGCAGCAAAGCGACTGACCTTCACCGGTGCGAAATCCGTACGGCGTGTCAACAGATTTCCAGAGACCTTTCATTTCGCAAGATAAGAACTTTTGCCAAACACTATGCCGGAGTCAACGCTTGATGCTTGAAACCAAAAACCAAACACACGAACAACTCCAGCGTCTCCGTACGCAATTAAATCGCGCATTGATTGGTAAGCAAGATGTTGTTGAAATGGTCATCGCATGCCTGATCTCCAGAGGGCACCTTCTGTTCGACGACTTGCCTGGATTGGGGAAAACAACGCTCGCCAAGTCGCTGGCCAGAACGATCGGTGGCCGGTTCGCAAGAGTTCAATGCACGCCCGACCTGCTTCCAAGTGATATTACTGGTTTCAACATCTACGACCAGAAAAAGCAGACGTTCGAGTTTCGCGAAGGACCGGTTTTCTCCGACCTATTGCTCGCCGACGAGATCAATCGAGCAACGCCTCGAACGCAAAGCGCGTTGTTTGAAGCGATGGCCGAGCGACAGGTGACACTCGATAACCAAACGATGGAGCTTGCTCCCACGTTCATGGTCATCGCGACCCAGAATCCGGTTGAAAGTCATGGTGCGTATCCGCTTCCCGAGGCTCAGCTTGACCGATTCACAATGAAGCTGAGCATTGGCTACCCGAACACAGATGATGAAGTCGAAATGCTGGGCCAGTTTGTCGGAAACCAGTTTGAACAAAGACAAATTGAGACCGAGCTTTCCCTGGAGGAACTGGCGTCACTCCAGCAGAAAGTGGCGGACGTCGTCGTCTGCGAATCCATTCGCCGCTATCTGGTTGAACTGGGAACTGCGACGCGAAATCATCCGAGATTTGAATTGGGGCTGAGTCCTCGTGGCCTGATCACGTGGCAACGAGTCGCTCAGTCCTGGGCGTTCCTCCAGCAACGAGATTATGTCATTCCTGAAGATGTCCAACAGGTCGCCGCACCTGTTTTGAAACTTCGAGTCGCCTGCGAAGAAGAAGTGGCACTTAATGCCATCCGCGAAGTAATTGAATCTGTTCCAGTGCCTGTCGAAACCAAATAATTGGAAGTGATCCTATATGAATAACGCGTCAATCAAACTCTCAGCAGCGGTATCGATATTGCTGTTGAACATTCTTTGTGGCTGCAACGAATCTTCATCGCAGCAGGCCGAGAAAGCAACTGAGAAGCCAATCCCCAAGCAACGCTTTCACTTGCCAAAAGCGTATCCCAAAGGTGTCGAACGAATTCGTGAGCTGTTTGATTCGGTCAGCGGAGATGGTGAACTGCCAGAACCGATCACCTATCAGGTACTGGAAATCATGCACGGCACAGGCGCTGCTGCTCACTCGCACTACCACCTTCTGAAGGGATCAGGCGATCAGGAGTTCGAAGACGACGGGCATGAAACGGTCGGTGAGAAAACTCATACGGTTGTCGTTGACTGGAGCAGCGAGCTTACGGATCTTGCCAGGTGGCTCCCGAAAATCGCGGTGGGCGGAGACATGGACGAACAAACGTGGATAAAGGTCCAGGACCTCTCGGCCTCACTGTCAGGCGAATTGGAGAGTGCATTCAAAGGTGCTGGTGACGCGGCGGCTAAACGAGAAGCAGTCAGGCAGCGAGCCGAATCAATTGCTGGCACCATTGAACAGCTGGAGAGCCTGGTTCCAGGTCCAGTCGCCCCTCCAACAGCCGAGTGATTCTGTCATGCCAACATTACCTACCATGTTCATCGAGTATTATTTTGCTGCGGGCACGTTAAGACTCGCGCAAGTCATCATCTATTCGTCATTATGGATTGTGATCGGCTGCTTTATCGCTGCGATTTTTCGACGCATGCTGGGCGAGGAGAAAGTTCGGCGCATTTTCGGCAACGAGACTCGATGGGGTCTCGTTTTTGGCTGGTTGATCGGGATGCTGCTACCGGTTTGTTCGCTGGGCGTGATTCCGATCGTTCGAGAGATGCACCGTGCCGGTGTTAATCGCGGGACGATCGTCGCGTTTGGCTTGACGGCTCCACTGTTCAATCCGATGTCGGTGCTTTATGGCCTGACCTTGTCGGATCCTATCGCAATCCTTTCGTTCTCGCTTTGTGCGTTGGTGATTGTCAGCCTGCTGGGACTGATCTGGGATCGGTTGCTGAACACTGGAAACGATGAACTCGAAACAACACAGACTCCTTCGGTGGGAATCAAGCGATCGGTTGCTGTTTTCTATTCAGCATGCAAAGAGATGGTTGGGCCTTCGTTGGTCTACATTGTCGTTGGTGTTCTGGCATCGGTCATGCTGGCGGCTCTGCTTCCCAAAGGCTATCTGCAAAGTCACGTCGAACGTGACAACCTGATGGCCCCCGTGACGGTGGCTCTTGTGGCAACGCCCATCTATTCGACACCGCTACTGGCGATGAGTCAGATCGGTGGCATGTTCCAACATGGGAACTCGATTGGAGCCGCTTTTTCATTACTGATCCTCGGCGCCGGAATCAACGTGGGCCTGTTGCTGTGGTTTGGCAAGACGTACGGATTTGGTCGAGTCGTCGTCTTTTTTGCATTGCTGATGGGGACGACGGTCGGATTAGCGTATGTGATCGATGAACCGCTGTACCCAAAGGGAGTCGAGCCCGCCGGCCACTCACACGCATTTGACGTCTATTCCAATCCGTTTTCTCCAGATCAATCAGGAGTTTTTCTGGCCGCCCAGTACAAGGTGACTGACTTCTGGAACTCCAATGAACTTGGAGGCACTTATCTGATCGGGGCCATGATCATTTTCGGCCTGGTATTTTCTGCAATCGACCGATCGTTTGATTTTGAAAATTGGTTCGTGACAGAAAATGAATCGAAAGCTCGACTGGACAAGGAGGTTCCGGGCTGGGTGCTCGGGATGACGGTCGTTGCAGGCTTGATCTATGCCAGTGTGATGGGATGTTACTTGTACTATCCGCCTCCGGAAGATTTGTTAGGTGACCTGGCGGCCATCAATACCGAAGCCGTCGTCAGTGCTAAAACGAAAGACTGGGAAGCTGCCGAAAAATGGATTGCATACTCTGACGATTTGTCTCGACGACTGGAGGTTGGCGTCTACCTTCGCGAAGGCAGCGTTGGTGAATTCCAGAGTCAGAAAGCAAGGTACTATCGAGAAGAACTTGACGCACTAAAAGCAGCGGTTGAGACTCGCAATACCGCAAACATCCAGGAGTTGGCGATGAACGTCAGCAAAGCGTACCTTCGGATGAGTAGTTCGTTTCGCAACCGGTCCGGGGCAAAAAGCCAATCAACCGACGGGTCAAACTTAGACCCTGAGCCGTAATCGATCGAGCCACCAAGATTCACTCAAATCGGTACGATGC
>CAYXWX010000006.1:34219-71235 GCA_964468915.1 uncultured Pirellulaceae bacterium | reverse complement strand
GACCCTGAGCCGTAATCGATCGAGCCACCAAGATTCACTCAAATCGGTACGATGCAGATCGGCACGATGCGTCAATCAACCGGGACATCCAGAATACGAACGATCAAGTCGTCCGCTTGTTCGTGGTCGAGAGTGAACAAGCGATTACCGTCTGCGATGAGACTCCACGCTTGACCGCCATCAGATCGCTCTCCGAACGTGATGATCTGCCCCGGACTTATCGAGCCGTCTGAGATTGAGTTCCCAACGCGTATCACTTCGACCCGGTAACCGTTTCGCAGCTGGCTGGCCATCACTTCGGCACCAGCGAGCAGTCGCTCTGGGTCCGGCGGAATCGTGGTGCCATGGGGATCCGTTTCTGGATGCCCCAATTGATCGTCCAGATAATCAACCGTTGCCACGTCGCTGATGTGCTCAAGGCGATGGGCCATTTCGTGCACCTCATGAGTCGGCGTACCGGTCTTTTCCAGATATGCTTCCCAGAGTCGGTGAGCACGCACGAGTCGTTTCGCCTGAAATCGCCCGTCTTCGGTCAAGCTGACTCGTTCACCATCGATGTCAAGCAGGTCTTGTCGAGCCAGCATCGTAATCGCCTGGCGGATCGTCGGGTTGGGATCTTTCACGTTTGCCAACACATTTGAGATAGCTACCGACTTCCCTTTGCTTCGCAAAATGGCTCCCAGCACATCTTCCATTACTTCCTGAGGAACGGAGCTCCTTTGACGAATGAAATCTGCCAACAACCCGTAGCGAGGCGCGACCACCATCGATCCCAGAAAAATCGCCGTCATCACGACAACGATCGAAGGCCCGGCCGAAGCGCCGACGAACGTTGCCAGCCAGAATCCACCCCAGAAGCCAAGAACACCGATCACAGCCGACCAGATGATCATCCGGTCAAGGCGGTCATTCCACAGGTAGGCCGTTGCAGCCGGAGTGATCATCAAAGCGACAACCAGGATCACTCCGACAATCTGCACGCCACTGACAACCACCAGCGAGGCACAAGCAGTCAGCATGTATTCAACCAGCAACACCGGAATGCCGATTGATGCGGCCATGATTGGATCAAACGTCGTCAGTTGCAGTGGCCTGTAAAAAAGAATCACCACACTCAAAACAATCGAGGTCACAATCGCCAGCAGCCAGAGATCCGTGTTGGAAACAGACACAATGCTGCCGACGATATAGTGGTAGATGTCGATATCGATCATCTCGCCAAAGTATTTCAGGGACACCACGAACGCGCCCATTGCGAAGATTCCCGTGTACATGATGCCGATCGCGGTGTCTTGTTTGACGCGAGAAAAACCGGTCACAAAACTGACCATGGCAACGGTTACGACACCGGCGATGAAGGCCCCCAAAAGCATAGCGGGCAGCTGAGCTTCATTTCCAAGCAACAGTTTTGTGATCAAATAACCGGCGATCACCCCTGCCAGCATCGAATGCGCGATCGCATCGGCAAGAAACGACATTCTGCGCAGCACGATGAAACAACCAATCACGCTGCAGACAATCGACACAAGCGTGCCGACCATCAACGGACGAATCATGTAGCCATACTGAAGCTGAATTTGTTCCAGAGTTTCAATCAATTGAGGTTCTTTAAAGACAATGGTTCAGGATCAAGTTGATTCGCAAAATTTTAAAGAAACGAGTCGCACACGCAGCTACGCGTTGGCGTCCGCCAGATCCGCGAAAACTCTCAGGTTCCCTTCATACACATCGCAAAGCAGCTTGGGATCGAGCACTCGCTCAGGCGTTCCATACGCGAATAACCGTTGCTTAAGCAACAACAACCGATCAAAGTACTCGGCTGCAGTTTCAAGATCATGGTGAACCACGACAACCGTTTTGCCCTGATCCCGCGTTTCAGTAAGAACATTCAAAATGGCCTTTTCTGTTGCCGCATCGACGCCCGCGAAGGGTTCGTCCAGCAACAGCACGTCCGCGTCCTGGGCCAGTGCACGAGCCATGAAAACCCTTTGCTGCTGACCGCCGGAAAGCTGGCCAATCTGCCGCGTGGCGAAATCAGTCATGCGAACTTTGGCGAGAGCCTCATCGGCCAGTTGATAATCTTTTCGCCGAAGGTTCTGCCACCAGCGTCGTTTGCTGTACCGCCCCATCGCAGCGACTTCTCGAACGGTAATCGGGTAGTCCCAATCTACGGATCCACGTTGCGGAACGTAAGCGATTCGGCCTGATGCATTGATGTCATCTTCGCCAAAAAGCTTGACCGTACCATGGTCGGGTTTGATAAAACCGAGAATTGACTTGATGAAAGTCGATTTGCCAGACCCATTGGGGCCAATCACACCGACCAATCGTCCGGGTTCGATATCAACCGAAACATCCAGCAACGCAGGAACCGGACCATAGCTGACCGTCAGGTGCCTGACACTGATTGCGATCTGATCGTCTGAATCGCTCTGCCGGACCATCAATGACCACCTTCATGTGTGTGCGGTGATTCGTCGACGAAGAATGAAACAGAGCCGCTGATCGACCCAAGTTCTGCAGTATCTGCGATCGTCGATTCTTGAATCTTCGCGTTGTCTCGATAGATGCGAATCTGCATCGCCGCAAGTCCTTCAAGGTTCGGATCGAAAAAGGCGGTGATGTTAATGTCGTTATTGTTGACTTCGACATTTTGAACATCTTCAATTCGAATAACCTGACTGGCAGCCAGACGCCCCTCGCTGCGATAAATCTCCTGGCCTCGAAATCGAACGGTCAATCCCGGTTCTTCGAACAGGTCATCCGGAACGCAATCGAAGGTTCGATCGATCTCAATCGAGTATTTCCCAACAGAATAGGTCGGCTGCCACGTGACTGCACTGGCGCGAACACGATCAGCAAACTGCGTGTACAGATGAGTGCCAAACAGCAGGCAGAAGGTGATCAGGATTGAAACCAGAATTCGCATATTCTTATCATGGGTTGGTTTGAATCGCCATCTTACTTGAGATGTTTGACAATCGTCAGCACATTCTCTCGCATCATGCCGATGTAAGTATCCCCCGCTGTTCCGTCACTACCCATTGCATCGGAATACAACGAACCGCCAATCGTGATACCGGCGTCACGTGCGATACCTTCAAGCAGTTCGCTGTTGATCGTTGTTTCAACAAAAATGCTTTTCACCCCCAACTCTTTGATCTGTTTGATAACCGCTTGTCGGTCGTCCAGTGAAACATCGGTCAGCTCTCCCGTGGTCCACCCGACAGGTGTCACCGCCTCGAATCCGTAGGTGCGACAGAAGTAACCAAATGCATCGTGATGAGTAACCAAAATACGTCTGTTTCTGGGAATCGAATTCACCTGACGTTCGATCCATCGCCCCAGTCCTCGTAGCTGAAGCAGGTAAAGATTGGTCCTTGCCGAGTATTCCTCGGCGTTGTCCGGATCAATTTTGATAACTGCATCTCGGATATTTTTGACGTAGACCGCAGCGTTGTTGTGATCAAACCACGCATGGGGGTCTTTTACTTTTTCAGGTTTGCCATCGTTACCGGCCTCCTCGATCATCAGTGCCTCAACACCGTTGACACACGTCACGACGGGCTTGTTGGATGCCGACGCGAGTCCTTGCATCCACTCGTTCCCCTCCAAATGCCAACCGTTCTCCAGACAAAGGTCGGATTGACTCACGGCAACCATGTCATCATTGCCAGTTTCGTAAGTGTGAGGATCTTCGCCTGGTGCCAGCACGCAAACGACTTCCCATCGGTCACCTACGACCTGTCGAGCGAAATCGGCAATCTGAGTCGTCGAGCAAACAACGGTAAAGGTCTTTACCGGCTGATCCACTTCATCATCCAACCCAAGCAAGGTTGATGGTGCAAACACGCTGAACAGCAACAATTTGCTGGTAACACAGAACGCAAATCGATAGAAACGTCGGATTTCAGTCATGCCAGATGCTCGAGGATGATAGCTTGCTAGAAAATTTCGGAAGCCTCATAAATTATGAGCTTTCGCGGGCTCGCGGAGAAGCACTGACAGCCGACACAAGGGAAACCGATCGTCCTGTTCGCCGACGCGTTAAATTCTGACGATTCAGGGCTTTTTTACGATTGAAACAGCAAATCTGCGTTGGAAGGTCGTAATCTCGAACATTCATCGGCACAACGGCCAGTGAGTTCAGAAGAATTTGACAGCATAAAGAAATGATTGGCGGTGTCGAAATGCGGGACCGATAACAGAGGGTGTCAAATTAAACGATGTTTTGGGCTGCGCGCGAGGCGAGCAGTCTGGTTCTCAACTCGCTTTTCAGGATCAACATCATGATCAAACGCCGAACCTTCCTCGGCTCAGTCACCGCAATGGCTGCAGCTGGAGCAACCAGCACAGGCAATTCTGTGTTTGGGAAAACCGCTTCAGCGTCTCTTGCCGGCCCCGGCCGTTTAGACTGGGACTGCGATGTGATCGAAACGGTTTCTCATCGATCCGATCGCCGCAAGCCGGTTGTCACCGGAGTCGATGTCGACAGTGCTGGTAGACTGATGGCAATGGTCGGAGATGATCACTTTGTCAGCATCTACAACTTTGGCGACAGTGAATTCAGCGAACACTTGGATCGTCACACGGACTGGGTCCGCACCGCTCGATTCAGCCATGACGGCAGAGTCCTGGCGACGGCTGGAAACGATCGCCAACTGTTCATCTGGGATGCGACCGAACTCAGTGCTCCCGTCGTCAGAAAAAGGAACCCCGAAGCAATTATTGATGTGGCGTTTTCGAAGGATAATTCGAAAATCGCTACCGTCGGTTTTGAGCCATGGCTGAGAATCTTCGACACCAGTGACGGCACGCAGGTCTCGACAATGCGTTGCGTCTGTCCTGACAACCATGCTGTTGCATTTTCTGCAGACGGAGAATTCGTCGCTGCGGCAGGGCGTTGCGGCAACGTACGTGTCTGGGAGGTTTCCACCGGCAAGCAGGTCTCTCAGTACAAGGCTCATCGCAAACGGATTCGTTCGCTGGAATTTTCTATTGATGGGAGGTTGGTGAGTGGAAGTGACGATCAGTCGATCGCAATCACGGACCCGACCAACACCGACAGCCTTCGACGCATGCCTCGCCTGGCTTCGAAGCTGTACTCAGTAAAATTATTTCTGGACGGGACCATCGCAACGGGGGGCAGCGACAATCGTATTCACCTGTCACAGCTTTCCAATGGAGCAGCAATCGGATCGTTGGAAGGACATACCGGCACCGTTTCATGCCTTTCACTCAAGGGCAATAAACTTGTCTCCGGGAGCTACGATACGCAGGTTCGCATCTGGAGCCCAACGGTGAATGCTTTTGCTCCCGAAAGTAAGCGGTCTCGCGACCGACACACACAGCTTGATCAAGGCTGGACAAACAAGCGTTGACCCATCCATTCAGCGCGATTGACAACTGAACGCTCAACGAGCGTTCGCGACGACAATTCACTCGAACAAATTTCCCGCATTTTGACACGGAGGTCAGTGCCTTGGGTCTTCTACAGAACCTTACTAACCGCGTATTCGGCACCAACGACAAATCATCTGATAAGCAGAAACTGCAGAATGCCTTTCTGCGTCAATGCTACTTCGAGGTCATGGAGCAGCGACGAGTGCTGTCGGCAGACCCGGTCGTCGCCGGCATCACGTACGTCGAGGGAGATCTTGGCCAGGATAATACCCCAGACCACTTCGAGTTGACCTTCGAAGGTGGAGCCGCCACCACTCAGCTGACGCAGTTCACCATCAACGGCGATCAGGACCAGAATGGTGTCACCAGCGACGGAGATATGTTTTTCGACATCGCGCCGGGATTGCCGGGAACCAGCGGTTCGGCAGCGTTCCAGTTTGATGCCACCCATAGCGTTGGTTTGACAGCTGCGGACGTGTTGGGCGTCACGATCTCGGACGACGGATTGACCATGACCGTCGATCTTGCCAACTTCGAAGCAGGTGACAAGCTGGCTTTCACCATCGATGTGGACGAGCAAGAGCGTTTCAAAGTCGACAAAATCGCGTCTGGCGTCGAGTATGAAGGCACGTTCTTCGACGCAAAATTCACTGACGACAATTACACGTTTGAAGAACTTTCCGTCAACGCAAATGAACCTCTGGAAGGCGGCATCATACAACAGCAGCAGGAGGGAATCTTTTACGACGAATATGACAACCTGCTGGCGGAAGGCGAGCGGCTTGCCAACGGAGATCTTGACCTTTCGTTCGATAACGAAAATGGACAACAGAACCGCTCGGCCGCGTCCCTGGACGCATACGAGCTGGTCGAGAAACCCATCATGATTTCCGGAACCGTTTATCACGACGAGGATATTGACTGCGTGCACGATGAGGATGAAGACGGGATCTCGGGTGTCGAAATTCGCCTTCAAAGACTCAACGAATCGACTGGTCAGTATGAAGATGTTGCACAAACGACCACCGACGATGCCGGAAACTACATGTTCGGCAAGGAGCTTGGCCTGAAGCCAGGCGAGTACCAGATCGTGCAGGTCCAGCCCGATGGCTATCTGGACGTCGGTGCAGCGGCAGGTCAAGTCGAAGGGATCGATTCAGGAACCGTGCAATCGGATTCATCCAGCAACGATAACATCATCACTGGAATCAGTATTCCGTTGGGTGGGACGTCGGCCACCGACTATGACTTCAAGGAAGTCAAACCAGCCTCGATTCAGGGCAATGTCTGGCATGACGAGAACGATGACGGCGTCTTCGATCCTGATGAGCATGGTATCGCCAATGTCTTGATCCAGGTGACTCGAGTTGGCGCAAAGGAAGGCGTGACAAGTGATCCCTTCGCCGCCACTGCACCGATTTTCGTACGCACCGATGCCAACGGACATTACAGCGTAGACGCGTTGCCACCAGGCATCTACGAAGTCGTCGAAATCAATAACGACCCTGCGGGCGGAAATCCTCTCAGCGAATATGTCGATGGAAAAGACTCGACAGGGAACGTACGTGGAACGACGGTCGGCACCAAAACAAACGACAAGTTCAGCCAGATCGAACTGTGTGCGGACGATCATGGCGTCGAGTACAACTTTGGCGAACTGAGGCCCGCGTCAATCAGTGGCTACGTGAGTGTAGAGACTCCCGGGCAGGGAAAACTTGATCCGACGGATCCGAATTTTCAACCAATCGCCGGCGTCACCATGCAGCTGCTGGACGCCGATGGAAACCTGCTGGACACGACAACGACTGACGAAACTGGAAACTACAGCTTCGATGGACTCGCTCCAGGTAATTACACGGTCGTCGAGGTTCAACCCAACGGTTACCTCGATGCTGGTGAAGCAGTCGGAAACGTTGATGGCCAATCCAACGGTTTGATTCTTGCGAACGATCGCATCAGCAATATTCAGCTTGGCTCAGGCGACCAGGGAACTCGTTACGATTTTTGTGAGCATCTGCCTGCCTCAATCAAAGGCACCGTTTATCACGATCGGAATGACAACGGCGTTCAAGATGATGGTGAAGAGGGAATTGGCGGTGTTCTGATTCAGCTGTTCGACAACAACGGCAATGTCGTTCAGGAAACTCGAACTGACGCACAAGGCGATTATTGCTTCGAAGATCTTATCGCTGGAACTTACAAGATCGTCGAAAGCCAACCTGCCACGTTCAACGACGGAAAAGACACACTTGGCACCGTGGCCGGCGCCGATGGATCGACCACTCCCTCTGGCTTCGTTGAAGCAGACGCGTTCTGTGACATCGTCCTTGAAGGAGGCGATCAGGGCACTGAGTATAACTTTGGCGAGCTACGTCTTGCTTCCGTCAAGGGCACCGTGTTCCACGACGTGAACAACGACGGCGTACAGGATTCTGGTGAAGAAGGAATCGCAAACGTTCTGATTCAGCTGTTCGACGCCGACGGTAATCTCGTGCAGGAAACTCGTACCGACGCCCAAGGCGACTAC
This sequence comes from uncultured Pirellulaceae bacterium, assembly GCA_964468915.1. GTDB lineage: Bacteria > Planctomycetota > Planctomycetia > Pirellulales > Pirellulaceae > Mariniblastus. Next base: position 63,305 of record CAYXWX010000006.1, on the reverse strand, counting down.
TGCTTTGAAGACCTTGCTCCGGGCGAATACAAAATTCGGGAAACTCAACCGACCGCCTATCTGGATGGCATCGACACGCTGGGCACGGTCGATGGAACAGCTCGAGGTGAATTCGGTGACAACGATGTATTCTGTGTGAAACTGGAAAGCGGCGACGCTGGCGTCAACTACGACTTCGGCGAGTACCTGCCCGCAGAAATTCACGGCCGTGTGTGGGAAGATGGACCCGTCTTTCAGACAGAAGACGGGACTCTACCTGACGACTATCGCGACCAGCGAGACGCTGTGTATCAGGAGGGTGTGGACACACCACTGGAAGGTGTCCGCATGCAACTGTACTACTACATTGATAACGTGACGCAAGAGATTGCACCTCGCCCGGTGACGCTCAGCGAGGTCGATGCCAGCTACTACGATCACATGGGCACCAATGACCCCAATGCTCCAGTTTGGGTCGATACGATGGCCGACGGACAATACTGGTTCCAGGGATTGCAGCCCGGAAACTACATCGTGTTAGAAACCCAGCCCGATGGCTACACCGATTCGAACGATGTGGTTGGATCGACCACGGGTGCGGTTTACAACTCGGATGTTGAAGCAGCAACTGCGCCTCAAACATTAACCCGAACGTTCTCGACAGAACAAATCCGAGACGCCGTTGTAAATATTCGGGTCAATGCCGGCGGCGTTTCTGTCGCCAACAACTTCAGCGAAGTCCGAGTCCAACAACTGCCGGGTAATCCTGTTACCCCACAGTTACCACCCGACAACCCGACCAATCCGCCAGGAAATCCCCTGACTCCGCGTCCGGGCATCACTGGCTTCCCGGGCTTGTTTGGGTCCCAGCCAAGTGCGTTCACTCAGTTTGTCGGCACGTCTCGCGGAGCATCCTTCCAAACTCAGGCTGCAGCTGCCGAGCCATACTCGTGGCACTTGAGCGTCGTCAATGGTGGACTGCCCAGAGCCGTCGGACAAGGCAACGCGGTCGAAGGCGACTCGATTTTCCAGCAAGCTGGTTACATTGATTCCAACGACTGGAATCGCTTCGACATGACCGCAGGAACCTGGACGTTCACAGAGACCAGCGAAGTCGACGGGCAAATTGCGTCAGTCAATCGCTCTGCTCAGTTTGGCATGGTGGGTGGCATCCCGCTGGCGGGTGACTTCGACGGTGACGGACGTGACGAAGTCGCCGTGTTCATGGACGGGTACTGGATGATCGACGTTAATCGTACCGGCGCATGGGACGAAACCGATCTGCTGGCAAAACTCGGAGACAGCGAAGATCGACCTGTTGTTGGCGATTGGGATGGAGATGGCAAAGACGACATTGGAATCTACGGACCTATGTGGGAACGTGATCCGGAAGCGATCGAGCGCGAACCGGGCCTGCCTAATCCCGACAATGATCCGTTCACGAAGCCTAAAAACGTTCCGCCCATGGTCGGCCATGACGCAACGAATGGCGCTCGCATCCTGAAGTTGACCAGCCACGGCCAGCAGCGAGCCGATGTGGTTGATCACGTGTTTGGTATCGATGATGGCGAGAAAGTTCCCGTCACAGGTGACTGGAACGGAAACGGCATTCGATCAATTGGAACGTTCGAAGGTGGCCTTTGGCGTATGGACGTTAACGGTGACGGACAGTTTGATCACCGCGACGGCTCCGCTCGATTCGGTCAGGCAGGGGACATTCCACTTGTTGGAGATTTTGACGGCGACGGAGTTGAACAAATCGCTGTCTATCGCAACGGCACGTGGCTGATCGATAGCAATGGCAACCGTGAGCTTGATGCAACCGACAAGACATTCCAGATGGGCGGGGCAGGGGACAAGCCCGTTGTCGGCGACTGGGACGGTGATGGCGTTGACGAACCCGCACTTTACACCGACGGTCAATCAGTCATCGGCGAAACTCTTTAGGATCCTACCCCTGATCTGAGACTCTATGCCTGAGATTAGTCAACCGGAGCGCCAGTGAGGGACCGTTTGTGTCTTCCCGCACTGGCGTTTGCGTTGAGACTCATTGATCCTGGATTCGAGGCAGTTCTGAGTCGCTGGCTGGACCAATCCGCCAGCCGACCATTCATTGGTTTGAGGTAGGGCGGTTCCCATCGTTCACATTTCAAGGTGAAATAGGCTCACCCCACAGAGTCTGTTTCGCTTACCATTTTGGAATGTGTCACGATGAAAATACTTGCCTTCGCTGCCAGCAGCAGCAAAACGTCGATCAACAAACGATTGGCAACTTACGCCGCCAGCTTCGTCCAAAATGCGGAAGTCGAAGTCCTTGACCTGAACGATTACGAACTGCCATTGTTCAGCGTCGACAAAGAAGCCGAACTGGGCTCACCCGACCTCGCGGCAAAGTTTTTCAAAAAAATTGGCGACAGCGATGCGCTAATTGTCTCGTTTGCCGAACACAATGGCTCCTACACGGCAGCCTGGAAGAATTTGTTTGACTGGTGCTCTCGCATTGACCAAAAGCTGTATCAAAACAAGCCGATGGTCATGCTGGCAACGTCGCCCGGTGGTCGCGGCGCTCAAACCGTTCTGGGCACGGCTGTCGAAAGTGCTCCTCATTTTGCGGGCGACGTAAAAGCCAGCCTTTCGGTCCCAAGTTTTCAAGACAATTTCGATGTCGAATCCGGAACACTCACCAACGAAGAACTTCGTGACCAACTGAAATCGGCCGTCGAATCATTGCAAACTTAAGCGATGTCGTCATGGGCCAGCCCGTTCACCGGTGCGATCATCACGCTTGATTCTGAATCTCAAGCAACTTCACCACGAATCTTCATCAAGACATCTTGTTCATGGAAAACTCTAACCTCTCACTTTCAATTGTCGCGTTTTGCCTGTTTGGTTTCATGACGACATTTCCTGCGACAACCTGCGCGGCTGAATTGGACGTCTGGATTGCGACCGGAAAACCTCGGGGCGAGACAGCAGGCATCTACCACCTGACATTTGATGATCAGACCGGCAAGCTATCCGGTTCACGCCTGATGGCCGAGCTCCCCGGAACCGGCTTCCTGGCGATGCACCCGTCTCTGGATGTCCTGTACGCCACCGGCGACAAACTTTCATCATGGCGAATTGTTCGAAACCACGGCGAGACAAAACTTGAATTGCTCAACGAGCAGCCAACGGACGCAGGCAACGCAGCTCACATCGCGGTCGACCGATCAGGACGAGTCCTCCTTAGTGCTCATTACGGCAGCGGATCGATATGCTCGTTTCCGTTGCGAGACGACGGCTCCATCGGACAGATCGTGTCGAACATTAAACACGACGAGCCTTCGAACGTGGTCGCCAAAAGGCAGAAAACGTGTCACCCGCACTGGATCGGAACCTCAATGGACAACCGCTTTGCGTTCGTTCCTGACTTGGGTGCCGACAAGATTTTCGTTTATCGCGTGGACACCAATTTGGCTGAACTGAAACGACACGGTGCTGGGGCAACGCCTCCGGGAGGAGGGGCGAGGCATTTCAAATTTCACCCGTCGCTTCCCGTCGGCTACGTTGTCAATGAACTCGTTATGTCGCTGTCGGTGATGAACTATGACTCGGAGGCTGGAACACTTTCTTTAGCACAAACCATCCCAACACTCAGCGAAGAACAGATCGCAGGCGAAGCTTTCAACAGCGGATCTGAGGTTCGAGTCCATCCATCTGGAAAATTCTTGTATTCTGGGAATCGTGGACATGACAGCATCTCTGCTTTTTCTATCGACCAGGACACGGGGAAACTCTCGTTGATCGAACAGGAATCAATCCGAGGCTGCTGGCCCAGAAACTTCAATCTCGATCCTTCCGGTAAATGGTTGTTGGCAGCAGGAGCTGAATCCAACACCCTGGCCGTGTTTGCAATCGACCAGGAAACAGGAAGTCTGCAATACGCCCGGTCAATTCAATCGGTACCGGCTCCGATTTGTGTTTTTGTCCATTCCCGCGATTAACCTCTGCCCAGGTTCGATATGTTCCTCTGTTTATTCAGTTCGCAGTCGACATTCCTCCAAAGCAACCGACTGCTTGGTCGAACAATCGACGGCGACACCGTAAAATGAAACGCTCTGTTTGTCGCACCCTGATTCTCTAGTTAATGTTCGCGCGACTATGTTTGGCAAACTGGTTTTAGTTTTTATTCTCGTACCGTTGGCAGACTTACTGTTGCTGATGATGCTATCCAGCTACACCGGATGGCGGTTTTCGATCGCACTGGTCGTTTTATCAGGAATCCTTGGCGCCTATCTGGCTCGTTGGCAATCAACGATGGTTCGAAATGAAATTGAATCAAAGATGCGTCAGAACCAGATGTCTGCCGGACTACTGACCGATGGTGCCATGATCTTCTTCGCGGCGGGTTTGCTACTGACGCCTGGTTTCATCACTGATGCGGTCGGGCTGACATTGTTGATCCCTGCGTGTCGGCGATGGTACAAGCAACGTATTTCTGGTTGGTTGAAAAAAAACGTCAAGGTTCAAACCTTTGGTTTTGGCCCTGTGTTTGGCCCCGGCGGTCCTGCGCCCGAGCACGACCCCAATGTGGTGGATGGCGAGGTGGTGGACCGGACATTTTCTTCAGAAGTGAACGAGGAGGCGCAACGTGCCGACGGCAATCACTTACTTTAGGCGCTATCGAATGCAGATTGATTTGCGTGAAGGAATCCAGGATCCTCCTGACTGCGAAGGATATGACTTTGAATCGTGGAACGAGAAACTGCTGTCGGCTCACGCGGAGGCCAAGTTTCGCAGTTTTCGGAATGAACTGGATGCAAATGTTTTTCGATGCCTCGGGAGTGCCGTGGGGTGCTACCGACTGATGCAGGAGATCAGTGGCAGGGACAATTTCGTGCCCGAAGCCACGTGGCTGGCGCGTTTCAAGCATCCTCGGCCCGGCAGGCTTGAAAATTGCGGCACGATTCAAGGACTCCGCATCAAACCGGATGTCGCCTCGATCCAGAACGTTGGTGTCGTCGCCAGCCATCGTGGAAAGCAGGTTGGTGCAGCCATCATGCTGCGATCACTGAAGGGATTTCATGACGTGGGCGTCCGGTTTGTCACCCTGGAAGTTACCGTACACAACTCAAAGGCCATCCGCTTCTACCAGCGACTTGGATTTCGAGTGCTGAAAACGGTCTACAAATCGGCGGAAGTTCTTTATGCGTAGCGTAAAGAACTTTAAATTCGCGGCCCCGCGTCGATGATTTTCTCGCCAGCAATCGATGCAAACGTTTCAAAATTCGCCCGAAATTTCCCGGCGAGCGTCTTGGCCATTTTTTGAAACGCTTTGCCATCGTCCCATGTCGCCCATGGTTGCATGATACGACCGGGAACTCCGTTGCACGCTTTGGGAACACTCAGGCCAAAGTTCAAGTCAGTCGTGTAGTCTGCCAACAACAGACTCCCACCATGAATCGCGTCGATGATGGCTCGGGTGTACTCAAGTTTAATTCGGGTCCCCACTCCGAAAGCTCCGCCCGTCCAGCCCGTGTTGACTAACCATGCTGACGAACCGTGCCGACGCATCTGGTCTGCGAGCAGTTCCGCATATTTAACTGGGTGCCAAACCAGAAACGCTGCGCCGAAACAGGCAGAAAACGTGGCTTCCGGCTCCGTCACTCCCATTTCAGTTCCTGCGACCTTGGCCGTATAGCCACTGATAAAGTGATACATCGCTTGCTCTGCCGTCAGCTTGCTCACGGGAGGCAGAACGCCAAACGCATCACAGGTCAGGAAAATAATGTTTCTGGGATGATCGGTGCGACACGGTATCCGAGCGTTGTCAATGAACTCAATCGGATACGAACATCGAGTGTTCTGAGTGATGGACGTGTCTTCAAATTGAATCTCACGTGTCTTCGGGTGCTGGACCGTATTTTCAAGGACCGAGCCAAACTTGATCGCGTTGTAAATCTGCGGCTCTTTTTCCTCAGACAGATTCACGCACTTCGCATAACAACCACCTTCGATATTAAAGACACCCTCTTCGTCCCAGCAATGCTCGTCGTCACCAATCAACGCCCGATCTTCGTCGGCAGAGAGCGTCGTTTTGCCCGTCCCGGAAAGCCCGAAGAACAACGTCACGTCATGACGCTGCCCCTCGTTGCACGAACAATGCATCGACAAGACATTTTTCTTCGGCATCAAGTAATTCATGATGGTGAATACGCCCTTTTTCATTTCACCTGCGTATTCCGTGCCAAGAATCACCATCTCACCTTGTTCAAAGCTCAGGGCGACGCATGTTTCCGAATCGACACCGTCAAGGGCGGGATCAGCCGCCTGTTGACCCGCGTTGTAGATCACATAATCCGGCTCGCCAAAGTCGGCCAGTTCTTCTTCAGTCGGTCGGATCAGCATATTTCGCATAAACAATGCGTGATAGGCTCGAGAGCAAATGATCCGAACTTTGATTCGAGACTCCGGCGACCAACCAGCAAACGCATCAAGCACATAAAAACGTTCGGACGAATCAAGAAAGTCGATCGCTTGCTGACGAACCCTGGCAAACGAGGCTGGCGACATCGGGCGATTGATCTCACCCCACCAGATATCGTCCTTGCTGGAGTCTTCTTCAACAATTCGTTTGTCTTTCGGACTGCGCCCCGTTTTCTCACCCGAAAGAGCGGCCAGTCCTCCATTGTCGGTGATCGAACCTCCATCGTACAACAATGCCTCTTCGTACAACGTTGCCACTGCCGCGTTGCGCAAAGTGTCCGCTGCAAAATTTCCGGCGGCTATCGCTTCGCATCGAGATGTCATTGAGTCGCTTTCTGCTGAACGCTTGAAGATTAGAACGGACCGGCATTCTGACATCTTTCACACGGTTCAGGGAAGGCCAGCCGTGAACAGCGTACAATACCGAGTCTCGAATCTGATTCGGGAACGTTGACATTTCTTGTGTGACTGAGTCTCCCATGCAAATCTTCTGCAGCCAATGCGGAACCGAACAAAATCCGTATGCCACCCAATGTCACGAATGCGGCGCGACGATCCTGCGTCCCGAGCACCAGCCGAAGGAACCGGCAAGGAACAAAGCCGGTTACAGGTGGAAAAATATCGCGATGGCCGCAGCGTGCGGGTTATATCTGGTTTACCCGTCGCTGGGACTGTTCGAGCTGATTCCAGATGCGATTCCTGTTGTCGGCAGTCTGGATGAAGCCACCGCCACCGCAGGCTTGCTATACGCGCTGAGCAATCTGGGTTGGATTCCGTGGCAACGGCGCGAGTGAATGCGCATCTGCGAAGCCGAATCTTCAGCGATTTGCCATTGTTCGTATCAGGAAACAGCAGACGCTGACGCGACGACGTGAGCTCCTTGAGACGGCCGAGTCGCAAACATCGCGGGAGCGATACCTGTTTTGGCTTCGTATTGTTGAGCAATCGATTCCATCACAGAATCCAGCTTGTCCGATTCAACCAATGTCACCGTGCAACCACCAAAACCGCCACCGGTCATTCGTGACCCGATGACTCCGTCTGATCCCCGAGCCAGCTCAACCAGCAAATCAAGTTCCTCGCAGCTTACTTCGAAATCGGCACTCAGCGATTCGTGGCTCTGGTACATCAGGTTTCCAAGCTCCAGCCACTGACCAGACTTCAGCGCCTCTGCCGCCGAAACCGTACGTGCGATTTCGGTAACCACATGATGAGCGCGGCGGAAAATCAGTTCGTCCATCGCATGTTTTTGCTCCAGCAGCTGTTCATGCAATACATCTCTCAGCGAAGATGTCTCCAACGTCTTTTCGGCATCCTCACACTGCTCCCGCCGAATCGCATACTCACCGTCTGACAACGAGTGCTTGACGCCACTATTGGTAATCAGCACCGCCACGTCAGGATTGGTGAATGGAACCTGCTCGAATGTCTGGGTACGGCAATCAAGCAGCAAAACATGATCCTGCTCGCATAACACGCTGCTGAACTGATCCATGATGCCGCACGGGACGCCCGCAAATTCATGCTCCGCTTGCTGGCAAAGCAACGCTTTTTCAACAGGTTCCATCGTGATGTCCGTCACGGATTCCAACAACGTGGCTGTTGCGACCTCCAACGCAGCGCTACTGGAAAGGCCGCCCCCGGTGGGAACATTGGAATGCACCAAGGCATTAAATCCCGGAATCACATGCCCTTTGCCCGCCCAAAGAGCAATCACCCCACGCACATAGTTGGTCCAATGCATCCCGTCCGGTCTGTTGTCCGCGTCCAAAGGAACAGACGCTTCGTCGTCCAGATTCACTGAGTACAGATTCGCGGTCGTTCCTTCGCACGCTCCGCCCGCAATCACCACATACCGATCGATCGCCATGGGCATGACAAACCCGTCGTTGTAATCGATATGCTCTCCGATCAAATTCACTCGGCCAGGAGCTGCGGCAACCCAATTGGGTTCCGACCCGAACCGGTCTCGATACGACTGACTCGTTTCATTGATCAGGCTTTGTAAAACGCTCATGACAGACCCCACTAAGATTTAAATTAATCGAATCAAAACCATGCCTTCCTGGCGTCTCAAAAAAAAACGTGAACGAACTTAGAATTTGAGTGACCCGAGAACGAAGACCAGTCTATTCGATTGCGGTTTTCCGGTCCATCAATGAGTCTGACGAGTGCGTGGATTGGTCGTAAACAGTTGGCAAGATGACGATCAGCTTGACCTTTCTGCTTGAATTGGGACTGCCCCCAGCGCCGCCGATGTCGAATTTACCGCGTGGGTGTGACAAATATTCGTCGCAAATGGGATCGACAATCGGTAGCAGAAGATTCGCGTTTCAGTGATAATGAAACCATGTGGCCAGAACCCAGTCAAATCAAATCGCTTCTCAATCAGGCAAAAGGAGGCGACGAATCCGCAGTGAATGAACTGATGGATCAGCATCGCAACTCCTTGCGGCAGTTGATACGGATGCGACTCGATCAAAAAATTCAGCGTCGGATTGACGTCAGCGATGTCGTTCAGGATGTGTTAGTCGAGGCTAACCGCCGGCTACAGCGATACTTGAACGATCCAATCATGCCGTTTCATCTTTGGCTGAGACAAATCGCCAAAGATCGAATTATTGACGCGCATCGTCGGCATCGAGTTTCTGCGAAACGTTCGGTCGACCGAGAGCAACAACTCGCCCCGCCCCGTGGCTACGATCAGTCTTCAGTTCATCTGGCGTCGTTGCTTGGCGATGACCGCCTGACTCCCGCGGCAGCCGCCGTCCAACAGGAATTGGCTCAACGAGTCGAAGAGGCCATTGCTCAGCTGGAAGAACGGGACTGCGAGATCATCGTGATGCGACACTACGAACATTTGTCGAACCAGGAAATTGGCGAAGTCCTGAACTTGACCGAACCCGCCGCCAGTATGCGATACCTTCGTGCCATTCGCCGATTGAAGAAGTTAATGACTGAGAAGTTACCCGACGAATCTATTCCTGAGTAAACGTACAGCCAGTCACTGACTCGAATCGAAGCGTCGCGCCAATCTGACCAGTTAAGGCTGACCAGTTATATCTGACGAGTGATTAATGGCGGAACCGATTGCCAATTCGACTGAAGAAGCTCGGGAGCAGGAACTCGCCAACCTGGTCAGTCGATTGGCTGACCGAATGCAGCGAGGGGATCAGCCCGAACTTGAACAGGAATGCAGTCGCCACCCGGAATTCGCTGACGATCTGCGAGAACTCTGGGGCATGCTCGTCGTCACCCGGGCCGCCGGGCAGGAAACGGGCTCGATCGCTTCGAGGGCGCAACAACCAGTCGACGCGCCGGTTTTGAAACTGCCATTTCAGATGGGAGACTATCTGCTTCAATCCGAAATCGGGCGAGGAGGAATGGGGGTCGTTTATCACGCGATCCGTGGGAGCGACGGGAAAGCAGTGGCGATCAAAATGCTGCTCAAAGGCGACTTCGCGACATCGGCAGACCGCAAGCGATTTGTCTCAGAGGCAGAAGCCGCCGCTCGACTGAACCACCCGCACATTATTCCAATTTATGAAACCGGTGAGCACAACGGCCGACCGTTCTTTTGCATGAAACTGATCGAAGGTCAGCCACTTTCCTCCCGATTGGCCAACGGTCCGATGCCTGCTCGCCGCGCCGCACAAGTGATGGCTCAGATCAGCGACGCAATCCATTACGCGCACCAGAACGGCGTCCTTCACCGCGACCTGAAGCCCTCAAACGTGATGCTGGACGATGAAGGTGCTGCTTACATTGCCGATTTTGGCCTGGCAAAACAGTTTCACGACGCAGGCAGCCTGACCAGGTCGGGAGCCATTCTCGGCACTCCTTCGTATATGGCGCCGGAGCAGGCCGCCGGGAACCGTGGCGAAGTTTCCACGGCCAGTGATGTCTACAGCCTGGGAGCTATCCTGTACCACATGCTGGCTGGCCACCCGCCGTTTCTGGGTGCGTCGCCTGTTGACACCGTGCTGATGGTGTTGGAGCAAAACGTGATTTCGCCGCGGGCCTTGAACCAACGAGCCAATCGCGACCTCGAGATGATCGCGATGCGATGCCTTCAGAAACCACAAGACCTTCGTTTTGAATCGGCTGAGCAGCTGGCCGCGGACATCAAGAGGTTTCTTGATAACGATCCCATTTCAGCGGCCAACTGGCGATTAAGCCAATTGGTTGGAAACGTTTTCCGCGAGACCCATCACGCCGAAGTTCTAGAGCACTGGGGCTTACTTTGGATCTGGCATAGCTTGATTTTGCTGGTTGTAAGCGTTGGAACCAATGTACTGTTCTGGTGCGGAAATCGTAACAGGCTTCACTATTGGTTAATGTGGACGCTGGGAATGGGAGCCTGGGCGGTTGTTTTCTGGATCATCCGAAGACGCATGGGGCCAGTGATGTTCGTCGAACGCCAGATGGCTCACGTTTGGGCGGCGGCAATGTGTTGTGTGGTAGCACTCTATCCGCTGGAAAGTGTGCTGAATCTGGAGGTTCTATCGCTCGCTCCTCTGCTGGCGGTCATTGCGGGGATGGTGTTCCTGATCAAGGCGGGAATCCTTTCGGGTTCTTTTTACGTGCAGACAGTTGTGATGTTTGCCACCTCGATCGTGATGGCGTTGTCACCTGACTACGCGCTGATCTGGTTCGGGATTGCCTCAGGAGCCTGTTTTTTCTTTGCCGGCTTGAAATACTACCGAAAACGCTTGCGTCAATCTGAGCCGGCAATGTAATCCGGGATCGATGTTTTCTGCAGCGAGTTTCAACGCCAGAACTGCGGTTGCCCCTGACCAACCGTCATGATCGCAATTTCCGCGCTCAACCGTCTTCTATTCGCAACATCCGGCGTTGCCTGATTATTGATTGCAACACGCCATGTCGCGAAATTGCATCAACTCCACGCGTTTGGGGCGACCGTGAGATGAAAAACAGATTTCCTGGTCGTAATTGTTTGACTCTTGTCTGGCCTGACATAGTTTTCCTTCAGACGAAGGAAGGCGATTAAACTTCACCGCATTCTGGTTGTCCGATTCGAGTTCTTTTTTGAGTTTGAATCTCCTTACCTGCTACTTCTTGAAAGAGAAGTCCATTCATTTTCGGGACAGCCAGCTGCAGCAGGACAGGCATTCATCTGCCTGGTTGGCCGAGCCCATTTATTAAAACGAGCCACATGGCTCGCGCCCGAAAGGGCACAGTCCTATCCGTCGGAGGAAAGACAAGATGAAGAAGTTTATGTCAAAAGTGCAACGTTTCATGGAATCAGAAGACGGCCCAACAGCGGTTGAGTATGCCGTTATGCTGGCTCTGATCATCGTTGTTTGTCTGGTTGCAATTGGTAACCTGGGTCGTACTGCAAACAGTACATTCCAGAACATCAACAACAAGATGTCTGCTGCTGGTGTCGTAGGCACCTAATTCGAGCTTCGAAAAATCGCCCGTCGCAGATTTTGCTGCGACTGGCTGACAGCATAACAACGCCTCTGGTCACCTCTTGTGGTCAGAGGCTTGTTGTCGATTGGTACTTCCCGTTTTTCGAGCCATTGATCCCAAAAGAGTCATTTCGGTGGGAAGAATCGCGACACGGATACAAGCACGTTCCATCCCGACTTTGCTCCCCCCGCCTCGAAACGAGGAGTTAAAACAAATGTCAGACTACTCCCATTTTTTCATGCTTTACGATCAGGCTTTTGAGCTGATCTGCGTATTTTTTAGCGTTGTTGCCGCATTCACGAGTTATCTTTTCACGGCCCGAATCTGAACTCGATGTCCGGTGCTGGTCCACTTTCGTCACGACCGTGCCGATTGATGCAACACGACTCCCCAAAGACAACCGTATACAGAGAAAATCATAATGAGCGACATTCTTCAAACCGTTAACGACCATTGGGTCTTCTGGGCCGTCAGCGTTTTTGCCATTGTCGCAGCGTACATCGATGGCAAAGAACTGCGAGTACCTAACAAATTAACCTTTCCGATGATCATTGCCGGCTGGATCTACAGCATGATCGCGTATGGGGTTCAAGGCGAAGGCTGGTACTACGGCCTGATGTGGAGCCTTGCTGGAACTGCCGTTGGAATCCTGACCCTGCTTCCTGCCTACTCAATCGGTGGCATGGGCGCCGGCGATGTCAAAATGATGGCTGCCATCGGTGCATGGGTCCATTGCAGCATCACGTGGAACGCCTTCATGGTTTCAGCGATCGTCGGAGCGGTTCTGGCGATTGGAATGGTGATCTGGTCGGGCGATGTTCGGAAGCACATTGATCAGTTCTTCTATATCGCGACTGAAATCTTCATGATTCGTGATCCGGAAAAACTCTCCGAGATCGCGGCCGAGCGTAAACCACGCATGAAGCTGCTGCCTTACGGAATTCCCCTGGCCATTGGAACGGTTGGTTACTTCGCGTGGACCGGTCTGCTCATCTGATCAGCTAATCCCGTCTCCCAGCCGCAAGACTTGAATTTCGGGTCATGCGGCTTGAAACGTTCATCAAGGCCCTGCAGTTTGGAATCAAGGTATTTGTATCGAACGCCGAACTACCAATAGCCTGTCGATTTGCTGTCATTGGATGCCAGCATTGCGACGCCACCTCTTGGATCCAGGAAGGATCAACTGAAACGCCATGACGGCGGCAGAGGTCAATCAACGCCAAATCAAGTTGATTCAGTAACAAGATGATGTCGCAACAGACAAATATTACCGAGGTAATCCGATGAAATCGAAATCGTTCGTCCTGATGACCCTTTCATTGGGTTTTGGCTTGATCGCCGCGCTTGGAATCACGCAGGTCATGGGTAAGAACAAGCAGCCCAAAGAGCCAAAAGTGAAAATGGGGCAGGTGGTCGTCGCTGTTGAACACCTTGGTCACAAAGTGCTGCTGGACAAGGAAAACGTTCGCGTTGAGAATTGGCCCGAGGAAATCATCCCGGAAAACGCGGTCAGGAGCCTCGAAGCCATTGAAGAAATGGCAATCATGACTCGCTTGAGCAAGGGACTTCCGATTCTCAAGTCCGACATCGTTCACAAAAATAAAGCGATGGGCATCGACATTCCCCCGGGCTTCAAAGTCGTTGCGATCAAGGTCTCTTCAGACGACACGATCGCTGGATTGCTTCGCCCAGGCGACCGCGTTGACGTGATCGGACTGTTCAAGAATCGCGAACGAGGGAAATCCGAAACCGTTTCTCGTACTTTCCTGAAAGGACTTCAAGTCTTCTCAGTCAACTCTAGCATGAAGGCAACCACCTCAGACCGCTCCAAGGGTGGTAGCAAGGGAAGTGCTATCGTCGGCGTGCTGGTAAACGAAAAGCAGTCTGAGGATATCGTTTATGTTCAGAAAACTGGATCAATCAAGCTGGTCCTTCGTGGTGACGAGCCAACGGAACAAGAACTGGAAGACGTGGAAGGTGTGCTGGCACGAGCCTTGAACGGGAAAGAAGAGCAGACCACGGAATACGTCGAGGTAAAAAAGCCCGAATATGAAAAAATGGTAATCTGGGTTGGCCAAGACTATGAAACGGTAACTTTCGAGCCCGGACGAGTTCCGAAAGCCGCATTCGCACCGGGCGAGCTGCCAGAAGGTAGCAGCCGGGACAACAATGCAATGTCAAACGGGGCAAACCCGGGCAACTCTGACGTTCCAGAGGACATTAACAACGAGTTGGAAGAAGATCAATATCCGGTTGAATAGGTTCGAATTATCTATCCGTGAAGTGAGCTTTGTACGCTTGCTTGGGAACGAGGGCTTGATAGCGATTGTGGTCAACAGCTGACCGCACCCAGGCCCTCAGGTCAATCAAGGATGATGGACCGCGGACGCTTGGCATCCTGCCAGACATTCTCGGTTCCGCCATACGCGAGGATGCACGGATGAAAATGCGACGAATTCTGATTATTGCTTTCACAGCGGCCGTGGCATTGACCACTGCTCAACCTCGCCTCGCAGTCTCGCGAGAGGTCAACGGAGGTCGCTTTGAGGTGACCGAGTCCGTTGACTCTGTTGAGTTGATCGCGGGAAGCAGTCGTCGGTTGAAGTTTGACTACAAGGTTCCCGAGCTGATGATCGAGAACCCGGACGTGATCTCGGCCACTCCAGTCGCTCCAAATGAAATTCTCGTTTCGGGCGTCAAGCCAGGCGTCTCGACGATCACGGTCAGCGACGCGGATAAGAATCTGCAGACGATTCGGATCCATGTTACCGTTGACACTCGCCAGTTGGAGATGGCATTCCGAACGCACTTCCCGGATTCGCAGATCAAAGTTCACGCCTTGCAAACGGGTGTGCTGCTGGGTGGTAACGTCGCACGTGCCGATCAAGTCAGCAACATCATGTCCGTCGCCAAGGACTTTTTTCCAACGGGCGTCGTGAACCAGATGCAGGTCAACGGTTCACAAAACATTGCCATCAAGGTCAAAATCTATGAAGTCGCACGATCAAAGCTGCGTTCCATGGGTGTCGACTGGCAGGTTTTTGGCTCGCGATTCAACGTCGTCAGCAGCATCTCTGACCTGATCACCAATTTCAGTGCAACGGATGGAATCGCATTCGACCCTACCCGAGAGAATCTGGTTGCAGGAGTCGTCGACGGTAACAGAGGATTTAACGCAGTCATTGAATTGCTGGAACGTCGGAACGTCGCAAAACTGTTGGACGAGCCAGTTCTGGTCGCCCAAAACGGAAGACCGGCCGAGTTCCTGTCGGGCGGTGAAATTCCGATTCAGGTTGCCGCTGGCTTGGGAGCAAACGCTATCGAATTTCGAGCTTTCGGGACCAAGCTTGACATCGTTCCACTGGTGCACGGCCAGGGCTTGATGAGCCTCGAAATTCGTGCCGAAGTATCAGAAGTCGCTCCTGACCTCGCAACCGCAGGAGGTACTCCCGGTTTCCGCGTCCGACGCGTCAACACAGGGGTTAAAATGCGGGCCGGACATACACTTGCTCTCGCAGGGGACTTCACCGAGCGTTCGCAAGCATCGAATAAGGGTGTACCCAAGCTGATGGATTCCCCACTCCTGGGCCCTTTGTTCCGGACGGTAACCAATGACATCAGTGAAACAGAATTGGTTTTCTTGATTACACCGCAGTACGTGAGTGATGTTGATGCCTCTTACGCCAACGGCCCACTGCCGGGTGCCGGGACGGATATTCCCTCAGACCGTGATCTATTCATCAACGGACATGTTGAAGTTCCTCAGTGCGAGGAAGATTGCCCCACGCAAGACTATTTCAGCAACGGCCCCGCTATGAACCAAGGTTACGTACCGCAACAGCCGTATTCATCAAACGAAACGGTTACTCCGCAAGTCAATCAGTTCTCCAGTGCACCGACTCCGGCTGCCAACCCCGACTTTGATTCGAATTTCAATTTCCCGGGCGATGGCTCATCACGGCGGTCAGGACAGAGCGTGGCTGATGCTGAATCCGGAAACTTCCTGTGGCCAAGCAATACTCGCACTCGTTAAAAATTACCAAAGATATCCGACTCGGAGTCACGGGCCACGCATCCGCGACTTCGATTGGGTTCGATAAGAAAATTGACCTGCTGCAACGCGAACCAGTTAAGTCCGAGAAAACATGAGCAGCTCTTTACGAATTTCGATCTGCGATCCCGATGAATCCACGCGGGAAAACCTTAAGAAATACCTCATTGGTATGGATAACGTTTTCCTGGAAGCGGATTGTTCACGGTACGAATTTTTCTCTGAAATCGTAGCGCAAACGAATCCTCACGTCGCGATCATTGACATTGATTCGGATCAGGATTCCGGTCTTCAATTGATCGAAAGTCTTGGTCGAAAGTATCCCGAATGCGGGATTATTGCGGTCAGCTCAAGCTCCGACGGACAGATCATCCTGAAAGCGATGCGATCCGGAGCACGTGAATTTCTCAACTCGCCTGTTCAGATCGAAGAATTGGTCGGTGCACTCGACCGAGTCGGCTCATCTTCCGATGGTGGCTCGAAATCAAAAGCTGGAAGCATCATTGCTGTTGCGGGGGCTTCTGGCGGAGTCGGCACAACATCTGTCGCAGTGAACACGGCCGTCGCATTGGCTCAGCATCCCGAATGCAGCGTCGCACTGGTTGACCTCGATCTTGCGTTAGGCGACGCAGATGTGTTTCTGGACATGATCCCGGATTACACATTGCTTGATGTCGCGCAGAGTGTCTCAAGGTTGGATCTCGCGTTGTTGCGTAAATCTCTGACCAAGCACGATACGGGTGTTTACCTTCTTCCGCGACCCATTCAGATCGAGGAAACGGATTCCATCTCCAGCGGAGACTTCAAGAAAGTCCTTTCGCTGATGAAAGCCTCTTTCACTCATGTGATTCTTGATCTGTCCAAGTCCTACTCGGAACTCGACGCGACGGCACTCGAGCAGGCCGATCACATTCTGTTGGTAACTCAGCTGGACCTGCCCTGCCTTCGAAATGTCGTGCGGATCCTCACATCACTCGACCGGATCGACCACTCGAAACAGAAAGTAAAAATTATCGTCAATCGCGCGGGGCTGGACGGAACTCAGATCAGCTCCACCAAAGCCGAAGAAACGATCGACCGCGAGATCTACGCAAGAATCCCGAACAACTACGTCGTGATTTCTGAGTGTCGAAACAACGGCGTCCCGTTGTTGCAACAAGCTCCGAAAGCTGCCATTACCCACTCGGTCGCCGAACTTGCGGCCAGATTGCTCGGCAACGCGTCTCACACTGACGAAGAAGAAGTTGAAAGCAAAAGCAAAAAAGGCTGGCTGCCGTTTCTGAAGAAATAGCCCATTTGCATCACCATCGCCTTCAACGACGACTGACGCACGGTACAATCCAACGTCCACAATGGCACCTGTCTGGGTGCCTTTTTTCGTTGAACGTCGACGCCACGATTCCGCCTGCGCAACTCAATCAAGTTTGACCACATCATGAGCGCTGAAATTTTTCCGCACGAACATTTCATGAAACGAGCTCTCGATCAGGCGCGGCAAGCTCGTGAACTTGATGAAGTTCCGGTCGGAGCGATCATTGTACACGAACAACGCATTATTGCCGCCGCACACAATCGAACACGACAACTCCGCGACCCCACTGCCCACGCCGAAATGATTGCGATTACTCAGGCAGCCGAATCCATCGGGGATTGGCGTTTGGAAAATTGCACGTTGTATGTCACCCTCGAACCTTGCACGATGTGTGCAGGGGCAATCGTGAATGCCAGAATCCCCTCAGTTGTCATCGGAACGATGGACCCCAAAGGCGGCGCAGCTGGATCCGTTTTTCAGGTCCTCGACGAGCCTCGGCTCAACCATCGCTGCGAAATGATCTCCGGCGTTAACCAGAACGAGTGCGGTCGAATTCTCACCGAGTTCTTTCAAGCCAAACGTGCGTTGAAAAAGAAGTAAACGCGCTACGAAACGACTGCTCCCATTTCTTGGTGCCCGTCAACAACTTACAACCCATCCATTTGCAACGGTCAATCGAGTATCGGCTCAGTGATGATTGCAACCGATCCCTCGAGTTGTACCCCGCGTAACAGACGCAGTGGCAAGCGTTACCGAGAATTCAGCTGAATCCATTGAGCGGCCGATTCCGCTTCGTGATCCCCAGAGTATTTGCCCGAATCACGTATCAGACGCCGTTCAAGCAGACGCGACAGATAATGACTTGCGATCAATTCATTCTGATCGAGTCCTAACTGCTTAAGCACTTGAAGCGTCATCGGACTGGCAATTTTATTGACGACAATATCGTCTAACGACAACACGTAGCCAAACGTGATTGCGGCGTTGATCTTCTTAGCGGCTTCAAACAGGCGTTGATCGTGAATGTGATACGGATGACGCTCGCATACGATGATGGCAATGGACAGCCGGTTTCGCTTGGCAGCCTGAGAACGCTTCTCTTCAGGTTCGGGCTCAACCACCAAAGAAGCAAGAACCAGACGCACGACACAGTCCCCGGTAAGTTTTTGGTCTGTTGGCTCCGGTTTGCCTAACGTTTCGTCAGCGATCTCGTACTCAATGCCTTGCCTGCCCAGAAAATCCTGCAGCCAGACGAAGGCGTCAAAAAAATGAACGACCAGCCAGACTTCATCACACGTCTCCTGTTGTTGTACGATGGCTCGCTGCAACCCGGAAAGCATCGATTCACGATTGATCGCGAACGAATCCTCCAAAGACCGAAAGCCGGGGCGTCGAGAAATCCACTCAAAAAAAGACATGTCGGTGGTGATTGCAAAAGGAACGGCGGCTTCAGTTTGATTGCCGCATCCTTTTTACCGCCACAACGTCTGAGATCCAACACGCGAATCTTCCAAATATCCGGGCTTGGGAGCCTTGTCTCCAATCGAGTTCCCCAACGATGTTCGATTCGCCGACACACGACCACTGTTGGACGGAGTGACCGAATTTCTCATTTGTCGAGCGTACCAACCGGTTCCAACGTTAGCCGCAGCGATTCGGCCATCGATTGGATCAGCCGCTTGAACGGCGGTTTGCTGCTCAACTTCGCTTGATGGAACAATCGCTGTATGGCTTGCTAACGCGACGTCTGAAGCGAGGGTAGATCGCTGTTCGATACTGCCATCTTTTACCCACGAAACCCACGCAAGCTGCAGGTCAGACAGATCGCGGAATCCGTAGAATTCATTCGTTACAGCGTCCCACGCTCGGACATCACGACTTCCTCGCTGACGATTCATGCCCGCTTCCAGATAGTCAAGAAACGTGCGTCTTCCTTTTTGCATGATGATAAACTTGGCGACGCTGTGCCCTTGTGCGTACAGCGGCAAAATATCATGAGGATACTGTTGCATGGTAAACATGCGGTTGAACGGAATCCCTCGAGACGGACTTGCGGACAGGAAATTAATCAGCATCGCATGGTTTTTGTTTCGCTCTGACTGATGCTCGACGGTTGTGCAAGCTCCCTCATCCGCCCATCGAGGCAACGGTCGTCCAAAATGAGTGGCGAAAATGGTGTGGGTGATCTCGTGTGGCAAAACGGCATCGAGCAAGCGATCTGGCGGACCAAAGATTTTCATCTGCCAACTGATTGGTTTTCCTTTCGACCGCCCATCGCTCACAAACGCAAAGCTGGTCTCTCCCCCCGCATGCATGCCGATTTCTACCCGAATAGGACAACGCTCAGACCATTCGTCTATCTCGTGCCCCAGCCAGAGAATGGCCAACTCTTTCCGAAACCGTTCCGCCTCGTCTGCCACCTTTTTGGCGAGTCGAGCATCAGGAGCGTAAACATGGAAGTTTTTTGAAGCAGCTTCAAACTGTTCGCCTGCGGCAGATATGCTGAGGCCCGCACAACTCACGAGAACGCCAACGAAAATCAACCGAGTCAGGCCGGCAGTGATCGCCGAGTAAGACATCGTGATCATGATTGTTTCCTTCCGTGGAAATCGATTCATCAACCAACATGACGCTGCATTCATCCTTGAACACACTGGGTCGCAAGTGGCTGCCATGATACGCAGGATGAATCGGCCTGGTTCAGATTCTCGAACCATTTTTTTCAAGCCTTCCTGCAAGCCCCCGAATCTACTCCAACCCGATCCGCCACCCTATAGCGATTTGACAATTGGATTGTGCAGGCCAAGACAACAAAACCAGCCTGCAGCGGGCGAAACTGCGAAAACCCTTTAAAAAACGCGAACGCGGGTTGAGCAAACGCTGTCTGGATTTGTATGCTGGGTCGCTCGAAAAGAGAGGCCATCCGGAGGATAAGCGAATGGCTAGCAGGTTGATTCGAAATCAATTGCCCTTAACCGGGTTGCGGGTTCGACCCCCGTGTCCTCCGCTTTCGGTTTTTCTTGACGTCAAGCTTTTGGTGTTTATCGAAACCGAATCTTGTCCGAGTAATCGCTCGTGATTCATGCCGATCGGCCACACGTATGTGGAATGGCGTGATCGCATGACGCGCACTATTTTAAGGCAGAAGGCGAGACAGAACTTACTCGAAAATCAACCGGAACACGAAGAGTCACCTCCATCGAATCGTAGATTCCATTCCGCCACCCGACTAAAAACCGCTGCCTGACAGTTCGTGAAGACGATTCTTTTGGTAGGCCTCGACCAGTCGCTCCAACATTTCGATTTGATGACCGATTCGCTGTCCGCGTTCTGTGTCGCTTGTGCACCGGGGTTTGTCAAAAACCCTGACTTCCTGCAGATGAGGGATGATGTCAACACCGTCGCGAATCGCTGCTTCCACGGACTCGAAGTGGTGATGTTTGGCCAATACGATGCGGCCCGGTTCGAGAACAAGGGTGTAACCGTTGTCGCCGTAAGCTTCGGAAAACGCACCATCAATCGTGATCGCCTTACCACTTCGCTTGAGAGGTGATTCTCCCTCCTCCACTTTCACTGGTACGTGACCATTTACAATCAAACCGGATTCGCCATCCATTCCAAACTCGGCTAACACACTTTCACAAAACCAGGCTTCATGAATCAATGTGAAGTATGGATCTTTCGTTTCACGGTGCGAGTTTTTGTCAGCAATGAAGTCGCGTTCAAACGTGGCGATGCGATCCTTGCCGAACAACGGAGAACGTGGACCACTCCACAGGTACCACATGAAGTCCAGATCCGGCTGGGCCAGGTGCTCGACCGCTCTGCGAACCACCGTTTCAATCCCTTCAAACAATTCGCGACCCGAGAGTGGTTGACCATCGACGTGTAGCGAAAGGAAACGGCCATCCGCGTCAACCGGAACGCAGCCGTGAAAAATCAGACACTCGCCACGCTTGAGATACATCGACCCGTGCCCCACCATGAACTGGGCGTGCTGACGCAGTTTCTGACTGCTCAAAAACGAGTGTTTCAACTGCTTCAGGCAACTGGCTTCCTCAGCAGAAAGTTCAAAAGGATTTTGTGGATCGATGGTTGGAAAACAATGGTCTGTCAGTGGGTAAACGATTCCGTCGATTTTGACGGTCCCATTTTCGTGATCAATCTGATCCAGCAACCGCCGATGATCGAGCCCCCACTGCGGATTTCGCTGGATCAATTGTCCCTCCAGCTTGAATTGCATGATTGCTGCCGCTTTCTGCATTTTCGCAACGATTTCCCGGGGCCGCAGGCCATCCGCTTTTGGCATGAACTGTTCGGCTGGATCGTCGGCGTAAACCGTTCTCGCAAGGTGCTCCAGCGGGGTCAACGGCACACTGTAACCTTCGTCCAGTTGGCCGATACGACGATACCTGAGTGACACGCGAAGCACGGTGCAAATCAAAGCCTCGCTGCCGAGCGACGCCCCCAGCCAGAGTGCATCGTGGTTACCCCAGATGAACGCAACGTTTGGCTGAAGCGCAAGGTAGTCGACAACTCGATCACCTCGAGGCCCGCGATCCCAACAATCTCCTCCGATGACCAGTTCATCAATCGCCAGGTTTCGAATCAATCGCCCGACCAGATGAATCAAATGCAATGCCCGGCGGCGTTTGATCAGTTCGTCCAGCATCGCTTCGAAAAATTTTGGCTCTCGATCAATCGACGGCGAATGTAGCATTTCCAGCAATAGTTCCCGGTACTCATCAGGAAAAACGTGCGTTGCAAGGCGCAAACTGTAGTTGGATACCAGATGTCTCAGCAGCAGCATTTGCGGCCTGAGCATCTTGAACGCATACGCCTTGATCTCAGCCTCATCCGCAAGTTGCTGTTGGACCTGTGAAGTGACTTCCGCAGGGTAGAAAGTCAGTTTAAGGAACTCGGCCAACTCGTCCGGATTCATCTGGTCGGCGAACAATTGTTCTACCAGCGGCCGCAGAGTTCCCGAAGCGTTGTTGATCACATGTTGCAGCTTTTTATCTTCCCCATGGATATCGCTGATAATGTGAACGGCACTGCTGGGCAGCGTTTGGACGGCGGCCAGACGAGCGATTTCAGCGACCGCCGAATCGACGTTCGGGAACTGTCTGGAAAGGAGTTCCAGCATCGAGAGATCGGCTCGCGGGCGTTTGAAGGAAATGGTCGTGTTTCGCATTGCAAAAGGTTTTCGATTTCCGATCAACTGGATTTAGATTGTCTCGGTCGATGATAACCTATCGTTGGAATTTCGGTTGCAAAACAGCCATTGTTGCCTGTGGTTTGTCGGAAAACAGCAAACTTATGTTCATGCGTAGCAGCCACTACTGCTTTGTTCCAACTCGTTTTTAGGGTTGTTACTTGCGGAGGGTCTCGTTTTATTTTTTGCTTTTGAGGCTCACGGAATGATGATTCGGTCGGTCAACCCTAATCTTCAGTTGGAACAAAGCACTACTTGATTTGGCGTTGAACTTTTCAGTACACCCTTGCCCGGCGTTTCCAAGGGCTTCTCACTAACTGTCCAAAATCCGTTTCACACGGTTTTTCGTTGGTAATTACAAAAAAACTCGCTCGCCGGGCGAACTTTGTTATTTTTCATTGCCTGCCTTGGAACGGTCAGCCTCACCAACATCGGACATTCCTTCGGTCTGATGCCCACCTTCAGCCCATCCACACCATCCGTTCCGCGCAAGACTGATCGCATCATTGATGCGCAGGTTTTTCCCACTTCCATCGTTAACGAAAGTTGAGGTCTCTATGGACATCACTGGTCTGCTGGTCGCTTTGTTGATCGGTGCAATTGCCGGTTTCCTTGCCGGTCAGATTATGAAAGGGCATGGCTTTAGCCTTGTCGGAAATATCATCGTCGGAATCGTCGGTTCACTGCTTTTCGGATTCCTGTTCGGCAATTTCAACCTGCTGAACTCAGCCATCCTCAACGGAATCGCGGGTGGCACGCTCGGCGCCGTCATTCTGCTTTTCCTGATCGGACTCGTGAAGAAGGCAACTTGATCCGTCCTTCATCAGGAAACAGGAGCGGGTTGTCCCTGATCTTGCAACCGTTGACTGACTTCCCGTCCTTTCGAAGTGCGGCACCGAATACGTTGCGATTCGGTTGTCGCACTTCTTTTTTATCAAGATGCAGGTTTTCTTCAATTTCTCTCGAACGGTCGCACCCGAAACGATATCTCGTTCACCATTTCGCATCAAATTTGCAATCTTTCTTTCAAAGCGGACGACACAGCCGAACGTGTCTCTGCGTTCGCTAAACGATCCCAACACAGATCAACTCGCCCTGATGATCGATTGATCGACTATAATGCTGTTTTCTATCTCGTGGTTGTGGCAGGTCGTTGAAGCGATGAAGCCTGCACATCAACGACGAATCGGTTGGAGCAAACATGTCAGTTCGGGGTATTGTTGCCGTCGTTTCTGCCGTCCTCGCGTTCGCGATCGGCCCGATGCCCTTGTCCCTTGTTTACGCTCAGCCACGCCCTGACAGCCAATGGGTTTTCGAGGGACCAGATGGCAAACTTCAGTACTTGACTGATGCGGAAGGCGACCGCATTCCTGATTTTTCAACCAGCGGTTATCGCGGTGGGACGGAGCGAATTCCCTCAGCCACAGTTCAAGTCATCGTCAATCCCGGCACTGGAGACGACAGTGCTAGAATTCAAGCAGCGATCGATCAGGTCTCGGCATTGCCCGTAGGTTCGGATGGCCTGCGAGGTGCGGTCCTTCTGACGCGAGGCCAATACGAGGTCGCGCAAACGTTGAAGATCCAAACCAACGGCGTTGTGCTTCGCGGGGAAGGTCAATACGGCAACGGAACCATTGTCAAAGCGACCGGTAGCACTCAGCGAAATGCACTCGAAGTTATCGGCAACGATCCGACTCCGTTTTGGAGCCGAGTCTCTAACTCAACCGTTGATCTGATTGACCACTACGTGCCCGTCGGAGCGACGACATTCAACGTCGAAAATGGCCATAGCTTTTCCGCCGGTGACAACATTGTTATCAATCGAGGAAGCACTCAAGCGTGGTTTGAAGACATCGGCACTGACCAGCTGGAATTCCCATGGGTGCCGGGCAGCAGGGATCTACGTTTTGATCGCACGATCACCGAAGTGAATGGCAATCGGATCACGGTTGATGCTCCGATTGCTAACGGGCTCGAACCCGGCACGTATGGCGAAGTCACCGCTTACAAGTACACGTTCCCCGATCGGGTACGCAACGTCGGCATCGAGAATCTGCGATTCGTCTCGGAAACCAATGGTTCGGATACGGACGAAAACCATGCCTGGACCGCGATCCGCATCGACGCGGCCGAGGACGTTTGGGTTCGCCAGGTGGACACGAAAAACTTCGGCTATGCTGCCGTTCAAACGGGGAAAACGGCCAAAGCCGTGACCGTTGAAGACGTTTCCTATCTCGACCCGGTTTCGCAGATCTCGGGTGGTCGCCGCTATTCGTTCGCTCTGCAAGGATCGGAGAACCTGGTACAGCGAGTGTTTTCTGAGGATGCCCGCCACGATTTTGTGATGGGAAGCTCCGCCGCTGGCCCCAATGTATTCCTATTCGCCACGGCAAAAGACACCAACAACGATATCGGGCCTCACCATCGCTGGTCGGCTGGCACGCTCTTCGACAACGTTCATGTAACGGGTGACGAGATTAACGTTCGCTGGCGAGGCAACTCGGGAACCGGTCACGGCTGGGCAGGCGCTAACATGGTCGTCTGGAATAGTGTTGCCGACGCGTTCGAAATACAGGATCCTCCAACTGCCCAGAATTGGTTGATCGGAGCGACGGGTGGGCCGGTTCGAGTGGGTGATTTTCAAGAAGACTCCTATCCTGGCAATCTAGAGCTGGGTTACACAGACTCGGTTGGAACTCCCGTCGCACCGAACAGCCTGTACATCGCCCAACTCAGCGAGCGACTCGGTTCACAGGCGAACGACCCCATCAACGTTTTGATCGAAACCAGGTCCAGCGTCCTTGGGGACATCGACAACTTCAGCTTTCAAACCGACGGCCGAGACGAATTTTTCGTCGAATCAGACTTTCTTTTTGGCATCGACGAAACGTCCAGTTTCGGCCTTGGGACATTCGACAGCACTCAAAAAGACCGAGTTCTCGCGTTCACCCACGAACTTAACCTTGCTCCGGGTGAAGAAGTCGTCAGCGCGAACTTGACGCTTCAACTACGAGTTCTCGACACCAGTTTCTATGCAAACGACGTTCTGCGACTGGACAACCATGCCGCCAGATTTCATTTATCCGACACGCTCGGAATCCCTCAGGATCTTCAGGCGGGTGACGACTATGTTCTCGAGCTGGACCTGGTCGATTTTTTTGGTCCGCTGCTATCGCCTTTGCAGGACGGTGAGTTCAGCGTTTTCCTGTCCGACGACCACGCGATCGACTTCTCAAGCTTGACCTATGACGTGGCAAGCATCACTTCTTTGCTGGGTGATTTTGACCAAGACGGCGATGTCGATCTTGAGGATCTGGACCAATACAACGGAAACATTGGCGAGGCAGCCGTTGGAAATCTGGAAGCGCTGGACCTTGATATGGATGGCATCGTGGGCGTCAATGATTTTCAGCAGCACTATGAAACGCTCGTTGAAACATCCAACGGCGGCAAAGGCACGTTCGCCGGTGATTTGAATCTGGATGGAACCGTCAGCGTGTTAGGGGACGCGTTTACATTGGTCAGCAAGCTTGGAAATTCAGTCAGCAGCTGGGCCGACGGCGACGTGAACGCGGACGAAACCGTCAACGTACTGGGGGATGCATTCCCGCTGGTGAGCAATCTTGGCAAAACCAACGGTGGCGCTGCTGGATCAATCTCTGCGGTGCCGGAGCCTGGAAGCATGACGTTACTTGTCTTTGCGGGCCTGACGGCTGTCAGTAAACGTCATCGTTCATTTGATCGCTGATCCGAAACCGATCAAGTGTGAATCGCTCGACCTGAAACCGCCAACGCGGCCTCGAGCATGATCTCGGACAAAGTCGGATGAGCGTGACAGCAGCGAGCGAGATCTTCGCTGGAAGCCCCGAAGTTCATGGCGACGGCTGCCTCGGAAATCAAATCTCCAGCGCGGGCTCCGATCGCATGAACCCCAAGGATTCGGTCGGTAGCCTTATCGGCAAGAATCTTGATGCGGCCATCCGTCTCACCGATCGCTCGAGCCCTTCCGTTGGCACCATAAGGGCAAACACCCTTGTTGTATGAGACTCCCGACTCCTTTAACTGCTCTTCCGTCTTTCCAACAGAAGCAATCTCCGGGTGCGTGTAAACAACCGCCGGGATCGCATCGTAGTTCACGTGGCCGTGTCCAGTCACGATGCGTTCAACGCATGCAATGCCTTCTTCGGATGCTTTGTGAGCCAGCATCGCGCCGCCAATGCAGTCGCCAATGGCAAAGACATTTGCAACGGATGTCTGGTAATGTTCATCGACTGAAATGAAACCTCGGCTGTCAGTTTCAACACCAAGATTTTCCAATCCAACATTCTTCGAATTGGGCACTCGGCCTGCTGCCGCAAGAACTCGGTCGCATTCGATGGGGTCTTCGCCTTTGCATTTCACAATGCATTTTCGACCGTCGCGAGTGGCACTTTCGACCCACATGTTGGTTCGAAACTCGATCCCCTGTTTCTCGAATTCACGAACTGCCAGTTTGCCAATCTCATTGTCCATGCCGGCCAGTGGACGGTCGGTTCCCTCTAACACAATCACTTTCGAACCCAAGCGGCTCCACACGGAACCGAGTTCAAGTCCGATGTAACCTCCACCGATCACAACCAGCGTTTTCGGCACACCCGGCCACGACAACGCAGCCGTGCTGTCGCCGATCAAGTCACCGTCCATCTCGATACCCGGCAGATGCATCGGAGAACTACCAGTCGCAACAAGAATGCTGCTGGCAGACAGCGTTTCGCCAGACGACAACCTGACGGCATTGCTTCCATCCACCGACTCGAGCGTTCCTCTAGCCACAAATGTCGTGACTTTGTTTCGCTTGAGCAACATGTTAATGCCGCCGGTCAGCGTATCCACGATTTTGGTTTTTCGAGCCATCATCTGTCCCAGATCGACGGTCAACTTCGTCGCGGAAATTCCGTGCTCGACCATGTGATCACGTGCCTCGACCAACAGATGGCTGGATTCAAGAAGCGCTTTGCTGGGGATGCAACCGACTCGAAGGCAAGTGCCACCGAACTGAGGATTTTCGTCGACAACCGCGGTCTTCAGTCCCAATTGAGCTGCACGAATGGCCGCAACGTAGCCGCCGGGGCCGCCACCTAAAACAAGAAGATCAAATGTTTGATTGGCCATGGTGCGTCTGGTTTTTCGTGAGTGGTTTTTGTTTTTCGGTCAAAATACTGGTGATTTCAGAAAGGGACTGAAACACAACGCTGAAACTCGTCGTTCACAAGTTTGAATTACGAACCGGCTGGCGAGCCAACAGTCAGCTTCGTATCAGAGTAGCGACTCTCCCCAGAGAGTAGAATCAGCCACCCCACAACGGCAATTGATGGCCGCAGCTTTCCTGATTTGATCCTAAACTTCAAGGAACAAGCGTGCCGGTTCTTCCAAGACCTCTTTTATCGTCTTCAGGAACCCAACGGCCTCGCGACCATCAACAATGCGATGATCGTATGTCAGGGCGATGTACATCATCGGTCGAATCACAACCTGACCATTTTCGGCAACAGGTCGATCCTGAATAGTATGCAGCCCAAGAATACCGCTCTGCGGTGGATTGACGATGGGCGTCGACAAGAGTGAACCATACACGCCGCCGTTGCTGATCGTGAACGTGCCACCCTTCAAGTCATCCGGCTTCAGCTTGTTATCCTTGGCAAGCCCGGCAAACCGACCGATCGTACGCTCGACGTCTGCGAAGCTCATGCGTTCCACGTTTCGCAGCACTGGCACGACCAGACCTTTGCCTCCACCGATTGCGATCCCGACATCGTGATAGTTTTTCATCACGACGTTCTTGTCTCGAACTTCGGCGTTGATCGCCGGATATCGTTTCAAGCCTTCGACGGCCGCCTTGGCGAAGAACGACATGAAACCCAGCTTCACGCCATGCTTGGCCTGAAAAGCGTCTTTATACTTTCCACGCAGTTCCTTGACGGGCTGCATGTTGATCTCGTTGAATGTTGTAAGCAACGCGGCCGTTTGCTGAGCATCAACCAATCGAGCCGCAATCGTGCGACGGATCATGCTCATTGGGACGACTTTGTCCTCTCGCTCGGGGTGCTCCAATCCTGAACCTTCCCAAACATCAGCGACGGGTTCACTCGCGGCCGGTTTCGCAGATGATGCTGCGGCAACCTTGGGCTCCGGCGCCACGGGAACAGCGGCGGCATCCGGCTTGGGCAACGTGGTGTCGACTGGCCCCGGCGCGACTGCATTCACGTTCTGCCGAGGTGCGAATGAGTCCGTATCAGCCTTGGGTCGCAGCGGCTGCGGAGTTGCTGCTTTCTCACGAGCCCCACTCGGTTGCAGCCCCTTTTGCTGAATGTAGTTCTGCACGTCTTCTTTGAGCAATCTTCCACCTGGACCACTCGCCGTGACAACTCCGGCCGAGATCTGATACTCCGCCAGCAGTCTCTCGGCCGCGGGCATCACCATTGCTGCTGAACCGTGATCGTCACTCTCCCCCGATTGCGACGATGACGCAGAATCTGTTGGAGTCGCAGCCGTTGGAGCCGCAGCGGAACTTGACGCCCCTGCAGAGCTCACCTCACTGGCAGCAGCAACGGGTTCGGCCGTCGCACCCGCTGGCGCGAGCACACAC
>CAYXWX010000006.1:0-34119 GCA_964468915.1 uncultured Pirellulaceae bacterium | reverse complement strand
CTCACTGGCAGCAGCAACGGGTTCGGCCGTCGCACCCGCTGGCGCGAGCACACACAGCACGTCACCCACCTGAGCAAACTCACCCGCCGGCACTCGAATCTCTTGCAGCACGCCGTCCTGTTCGGCCTCGAGTGTCTGCGAAGCCTTCTCGGACTCGAGTTCAACCAGTTCTTCATTCCGGCTGACGGTGTCACCGGGCTGCTTCAGCCAACTGGCGACCTGCACCTCCTGGATCGACTCGCCAAATTCGGGAACCTTGAGTTCAAACATGATTTTCTCAGCTGCGATAAGATAAATTGATTTTATTTGGGAGTTTTATAACCACGGCTGAAGCCACATCGGCAGCAAACGCGAGACTTTTGATAACGGACGATAAAATTGAAACGCGGGCAAATATCTGGCAGTTCTTCAAGTCGCATCGCCAGTCGCTGAAGCCAAAAGCTCAGCGTGCTCCAGCTTGTGTGCGTTTTTGGAACCAGTCGATGGGCTCGCGGATTCAGGTCGAGTGACTCCATTCAACGGCCAGGTTTCACCCAACCCAAGTTCGTCCCATTTGATTTTCATAAAATACCAGGCACCCATATTTCTTGGTTCTTCCTGAACCCAATAAACAGGAGTTCCTGCAGGATAGGATTCAAGTGCCTCTCGGATTTCGTCGATCGGCAGCGGATAAATCTGCTCGACACGAACAATCGCGAAGTCTTTTCGATCGGTCTCCTGACGATGTTTCATCAGGTCGACGCCGATTTTTCCGGTCGTAAGCAGAATCCGCTCCGGCGCGTTGTCACCTGTCACTTCGGTGTCAGGAATCAGACGTTTGAACGTACCCGACTCAAAGTCTTCCAGCGGCGACATGACCATGGGTTCACGCAGCAGACTTTTGGGCGTGAACACGATCAACGGCTTCCGCCATTTACGCTTCACTTGACGCCTGAGCAGATGAAAATATTGCGCCGTGGTCGTCGGATACGTGATTTGCATATTGTGTTCGGCCGCAGATGTCAAAAAGCGTTCGATGCGAGCACTGCTGTGCTCCGGTCCCGCACCTTCAAATCCATGCGGCAGCAGCATGACCAATCCGCTCAGCCGACGCCATTTGTCTTCGGCACTACTGATGAACTGGTCAACGATCACCTGAGCCGCATTAAAGAAGTCACCGAACTGCGCCTCCCAGATGGTCAGACTTTCAGGGGTGTCCAGGCTGTAGCCGTAGTCAAAACCTAACACGCCCGCCTCGCTGAGCGGACTGTTAATGATATCGACGGCGGCTTGATCGTCAGCCAAATGCTCAAGAGGACACCACGGTGCTCCTGTTGCTTCATCCAAGACGACCGCATGACGCTGACTGAACGTTCCACGACCACAATCCTGACCCGAGAATCGAATCGAATGTCCCTCGATCGCCAGCGTTCCCAACGCCGCCAATTCTCCAGTCGCCCAATCGACGGGACGATCTCCTTTGGCAGAATCCGCGCGGTTGTCGTAGACCCTTTGAAGCTTTCGGCTTAACTTGAAATCTTCGGGCAACTCGGTCGAGCGACGAATCACGTAAGACAACTGCCCGATAGAAACACCCGTGTCGACGTCGTCTTCCTTCTTCTCCAGTCCGCCCGAGTATTCGTTCCAGATCCCGCTCAACGTCTGCGTATCTGCAACGAAGCTGTCCTTCTTAGCTGCATCGAACTCAAACTGCAGCTTTTCACCACGGACAAACGCCAATCGGTTGGCTTCCTTTTCTGTCACGCCACCCATCTTCAACAAGCGTTTCATGTAGCTGTCGCGAATCGTAGGCAGGCTATCGATCGTCTGATACATCATCGGCTGAGTGAATCGAGGTTCGTCGCTTTCGTTGTGCCCAAGCCGACGGTAACAGTACATGTCGATCACGACATCACGTTGAAATTCGCGCCGGAACTCCATCGCCAGATTGACCACCTGAGCAACCGCCTCGGGGTCTTCTCCGTTGACGTGAAAAATCGGGATTTGAAGCATCTTCGCCACGTCACTGGCATAGGTTGATGAACGACTTTGCTGCGGATTGGTCGTGAAACCAATCTGGTTGTTCACGATGACGTGCAGCGTGCCACCCACCTTGTAACCATCAAGCTGACTCAGGTTCAACGTCTCCTGGACGACACCCTCTCCGGCGAACGCGGCATCGCCATGAATCAACACCGCCATCGAACCGGTTCGACTGTCGTCCTGATCGCGATCCTGCTTTGCGCGACAACGTCCCAGCACCACTGGATTCACGAACTCCAGATGGCTTGGATTGAAGCACAGCGAAATATGGATCTGTTTGCCTTTACTGGTCACCCAGTCATTGCTGTAGCCAAGGTGATAAAGCACGTCGCCTGCGCCGCGATTTTCATCTGGCTTCGGATCGTTAAATCCCCAGAAGATATTCTGCGCCCGCTTGCCCATAATGTTCGCAAGCACGTTCAAACGGCCTCGGTGAGCCATCCCCAGCACGACCTCTTTCACGCCATGGTCGCCCGCTTTCTCGAGTGCCAGATCCAACAGCGGGATCAGCGTTTCAGCTCCTTCCAGCGAGAACGTTTTCGCACCAATGAATTTCTTCCGCATGAACTCTTCAAAGATGACCGCATCGGTCAGCCGAGTCAGAATTCGCATCTGTGTATTTCGATGCAGCTTCATGCGATTCATGGATGATTCCATCCGGCGCACCAGCCACTCGCGAACGCGGCGATCATCGATGTGCATGAACTGAGCACCGATCGATCGGCAATACGTTTCACGCATCAATCCGAGAATGTCGTTCAAAGAACGAAAGTTGCGACCTTCGACCGTCCGAGCTGAAAACTGACGCTGAAGATCAGACGGCAGCAACCCATAGGACTCAAGACTCAGCTCGCTGTTTTCCTCGCGAGGCCGACCAAGCGGATCGATGCGAGCTTCCAGGTGCCCACGGACCCGATACCCTCGAATCAACTGGTCAACTCGATCCTGCAACTGAGCGACCGTAATGTGGTCCTCGCCGTCAGCCGGGGCGGCTTCTGGTCGACCACCCGCAGGAGCGTTTACGGAACTACCGGTTACCGATCCGTTATTCGACGCGCCGTTACGACCGTTCGAACTTGAATCGTAATCATGCAGCGCGGTTGCCGCCGTTGCCGAGCCGGACACTCGTGGCAACCGATCCATATCGACCGCCTGCGTTGACGGGTCAAACGTTTTGAAAAACGTCTGCCATTCTGTTGGCAACGAGGCAGGGTCTTGCTGGAAATCCTGGTAGAGACTGTCGATATAGTCTCGACTGAATACGTTCATTTCAATCATTGCCAAACAGCACTTAGGAACCACGAGCTACTTCCTTTGAACCCGCGATATCACTCTGTTGGTACTGTATCGAAATGCCCACCTTGCGGCTATCGCCAAGACTCGAAAAAACCTTGGGAATTGCGGTTTTTTCCCGCTTTAACAGACCTACCTGTCCGCGAGGCTAAAACAGGGACTCGTACATTTCCTGGTTGAAGCCGACAACAAGCTTCTTCCCCAGTCTCAATGTTGGAGCACGAAGATTTCCAGTTGGACCAAGGACAAGCTTCAACAACTCTTCTTCGGACAGACCATCGGACTTCAAATCGACCTCAACGACCTTCTTGCCCTTCGCCACGTGCAATGAGCCAGTTTCTTTCAAAAGACCCATCGCTTCGGTACGCCCCCACGTTTCTTTCTTCGCGTTGGTTTCCGTTTTTGGTTCCAGACCGACATTTGCAAGAAACTCCTGCGTTTTTGTGCATGTCTTTCAGCCAGGGCGGTGGTAGCTCCAATCGATCTTCGGCATTTGGTTGATTCCTGAAAATTGAAAACGTGTAAAAGTGGAAAGGTGGAAACCATGGATTCCATCGTGATAAAACCCGCCAAATTTGACCCGAATTTCACCAGGACATTGTCCAACGCTTCAAATAGAGCGTAAAATGGTGGATGGCTAAACAACAGGCAGCCTCGACCTTCCCGCCCAAGATTATCCACTTTTGACATGAGCTACCATCCTCCCAGACGATCACGCGGCAGCAACTTCAGCGGATTGAAGTTGAGATTGCTGATCGCCGCTGCCATCGTCCTGTTTTCCGTTGTCAGCTACCTTGCCAAAGGGCAGATCAACCCCATCACTGGCGAAAAGCAGCGAGTGGCCGAGAACGTTAATGAAGAAATCATGATGGGCATTCAAGCAGCCCCTCAAATGGGGCAGCCTTCGCGCGACCGTCAATCATCGGCCGAAGTCCGCGAAGTAGGCGCCCGACTGGTAAGCCGCCTGGAACAACGTCTTCGCGATAAGGGTATTCAAAATCCGTACCCGTTTGATTTTCATCTCCTGGCGGATCGCAGTACCGTCAACGCGTTTGCACTCCCCGGAGGCCAGGTGTTTATCACGGAGGCCCTGTTCCATCATCTTGAAGGTCACCCCGGCCGAATTGCTGGTGTTCTGGGTCACGAGATCGGGCATGTGCTGGAGCGTCATGGCTCGCAGCGGATGGCCAAGGGAGGACTGATTCAGGGAATCGTTGGGGCCGCCGGAGTCGCGGGCGGAGGCTATCAGTCGGCCAACATGGCCGCTTACGTCGGAAACATCGTCAACATGAAGTACGGCCGAGACGACGAGCTGGAATCTGACCGATGGGGGATCGAGTTAATGATGCTGGCCGGCTACAGTCCAGAACATTTGCTGACTGTGATGGACGTCCTCGAAAGAACCTCCGGTGGCGGTGGCGGACCCGAGTTCATGAGCACTCACCCCCGACCGGCGAACCGGCGCGAGTACATCCAATCGATCATCAAGGAAAAGTTTCCTAACGGCTTACCGAGTGGATTGCATTGAACGAATTTACGGCAACCAATCAATCGAACGAACGACCCATTAACCGTTTGCAAATTGCGCGGGATTGGTTACCTCGCTACACCGGAATGCCGATCGAGGCATTTGGCGATTACGTGTTACTCACGAATTTCGATTACTACGTACGGCAGTTCGCCTCCCGTTTCAACTGCGAGATCCACGGCTACGGAAAACCAATGCAGGCCGCCACCAATCAGGACGGCCTGACGATCATCAACTTTGGAATCGGCTCCGCCAACGCCGCCACCGTGATGGATCTGCTGAGTGCTCGAGAACCCAAAGGCGTTTTGTTCCTTGGCAAATGTGGTGGCCTGAAGGACTCAACCGAAATCGGTAACTTCATTCTTCCAATCGCGGCCATTCGCGGCGAAGGCACCAGCGACGACTACCTGCTGCCTGCCGTCCCGGCTCTGCCGTCGTTCAAGCTGCACAAGTTTGTTTCGGAAGGACTGGTCCGAAGAAACCTTGAATATCGAACCGGTGTTATCTACACCACGAACAGGCGACTCTGGGAACACGACTACGAATTCCGGCGTCGACTGCATGCGATGACTTGCATCGGAATCGATATGGAAACCGCGACGCTATTTATTGTCGGACACTACAACCAGATTTCTCGCGGAGCTCTTTTGCTGGTCTCAGACGTTCCGACGACTCCCGAAGGAGTGAAAACCGAGGCCTCTGACACGGCCGTCACCCAAAACTGGGTCGACCTTCACCTCGAAATCGGAATTGAAGCGATGTCCGACATTGGTGCCGGCGGAGAACCGATTCGCCACTTCCAATATTAATGTTAAAGCGAAATCGCAGCAAACTAACGCCGCAAGTTCGTATTGAGAACAAATCCGATGACGCGAACATGGGCAACACGGGTCAGCTGGGTCCTTTTTTTCGCGATTTAGCTCGTGTTTTTTTCTTCAAAATCGGTACGAAAAGCGAATTTGCTGTCACTATTCGACTTGACAGCCCTTTCTGACCCTTGCCAGCTAACCAGTTGTCCGGTAACTTCTTGTCATCAAATACCGGTGTCAACCCCTGATAGAGATCTTTTTTTGACACCCTGAACGAAAATCGATGATCGGTCGATTAGCGGAAGTGTTGGAACGCTTCCCGATAAAAATCAAGTCCAATGGAAGGCTTGAAAAAAGGAATTTATCAAAGGGAATCCATAATGTTGGTTCTAAGTCGAAAAATCGGCGAACGAATCTGGATCGGTGACGAAATCGCCGTGACAGTGGTTCGCATCACCGGAGGAGGCGTCCGCATCGGGATCGAAGCGCCGTCTGAGATGCCCGTCGTACGCGAAGAATTGAAACTCAAGCTTGAGCAACAACAAGCGGAAGAAGCTGCGAATCCAACTTTGCCGCGTTAGCCATTTGTCACTGGCTTTTCGAAATCTCCTTCTCTGCTGTACCGCCTGCTCACTTTACGCCGGCGAAAATTTCGCCCCGCTCCGCGACATGTGAGTCATGGGTGATCACAATCTTGCCGGACCGCAAGTCAACTTTTCTATCGGGCATCTGGCCGAGTGAACCTCGCTGGCCAACAAAGCGAACAAGTGCCGCTAATTTCACTTGTGCCGCAGCCTCGCCCACCGCTTCTTTTCCGGGAGCATTTCCCCAAATGACTTTGGTACCATTCTCGGGCCACAGCTCAAACGGAATCTGACTTGCTGACAACTGGCGACTGGAACGCATCGTCATGACGCGATAAACCCCAAACTGCCTCGCCCGCGGACCAAGCAACTCCACAATCCCCGCGGCGTCCTGGATCCGAGCATCAGACCAAACTGACCAAGGTCTTGCCGCATTGAGGTTCTGAGGGTGAAAGACGGAAATTCTCGGCAGTTTGAAGTGTTGCACAACATGAGCAGGCATCACCATCCCATTGGCATCGACTGGCATGACCTGAGCGGTTTTCGTTTCAGCCCAACCTGGGACATTTGTGTGATTCAGTTCGACCATGCCAACTGGCTTCCGATACCGAAGTTGTATGTCCAGCCCGTCAGCGGACTTACGAACCTCCTGCACCTCTTCCACCCAACCGACCGACTGCAGAGTCATAGCGGACCGTCCAACAACATCGGTATCAAGGATGTTTGGCGGCTGATGCCCGGGCGGCACTTCCAACAACAAACGTTTCAAGTCAATCTTCGCCCACGCGGGTGCGGGCGTCATTCGAACCCGTTCGGCGGTCAACTGATAGTCGTCCGCAGGAATCAATCGGTGTTGATAACGTTCCCACAGGTGCAGTGCACCGGCAATGGTTAACACGGTCACCAAAACGAAAAGCGTGCCGGGATGCAGCAGAGTTCCTCGCACCGACAAACTGTTGATTAAACGATCGAGTATGTCTTCGTTTCGTCTTGCCATCGGTTTCGCTGCCGGTTCGAACTCCGCCCAACGATAAACAAGGATGAGCGCACACTAACGGTATCGAACTTTACAAGGTTCAAAATCCGGTCAAGCCAGAACGGACCGCCCAGCCAGAAAGACCGTTACAAAACGGCTGACAATGAGCAGGTTTGCGGCACAGATTAGCCCGGATATTTCGCAAGCCGGCAACAAGGTCTCGAAGTTGCCAACAGAATTGGAGTGGCCTTACAAAAGTCGTTGTCCAACCATGAATCGCCACTGCCCATACCAATTGAAAACTTGCTGCCGTAGACGGTCAACGGTGCCCGCGATTCGAACCGGTCAGAACTCAAGCCAGCGGACGTACGCCCGCTACCAAATCTGGATCGCGTTCTGCAGTTCGATCTCCAGCCGATCGGCCACCTGGTTTCGAACTTTATCCATCAGCTCCAATGCCTGCTCGGTGGTCGCGCCGGGTCCAGCAA
Source organism: uncultured Pirellulaceae bacterium (assembly GCA_964468915.1). Taxonomy (GTDB): domain Bacteria; phylum Planctomycetota; class Planctomycetia; order Pirellulales; family Pirellulaceae; genus Mariniblastus. Next base: position 26,419 of record CAYXWX010000006.1, on the reverse strand, counting down.
CAAAGAAATTTGGATCACGATCAGAAACCTCAACCGCACCGACTGATTCGCCACTCAAACCCGCGTCTGCGATCAGTTTACTGGCCGATTCACCGCCGTGATCCTGAAACATGTACGCCGAATTTTCGTCTGATTCCGGCTGAGCAGCTCGACGAACGATCCACAATTTCTGCATCCGTTTTGTCAAAGCGTCAGCAGGTTCTGTTTCGAATTCAAAGTGCCCGTCAAGAATCACAAGCTCCGTCAGACTGCTCTGACGGTAAGAAAAGGAAAGTGAATCAGATTCACGCGTCGCGACCTGCCCGTCACGAGTCAACACCGTTGCACTGCGAACCCAGCTACCGAAATCGACACCGTGGTACCCCGTATTGTTATGGAGTGCTCCACCGACAGTCCCGGGAATTCCAACCAGCTGCTCGGGCCCGGAAAAGCCTTCTCTGGCAGCAGTGGCAATAAAGTGAGACAGCTTCGCACCACCTCCGGCGGTCAGCGTATTTCCCTCGACCGAAATCTGGCTGAACTCAGGCGCTGACAAGTGAATCACGCAGCCTTGCACACCTTCGGTGCGAACCAGCAGGTTGGATCCTCCTCCCAGCAGACGAACAGGTATCTGTTCTTCGGCACAACGTTTGACCAGCGCAACCAACTCGTCTCGTGAGGTGGGCTCGGCAAAGTACTCAGCGGCCCCGCCAAGCTTCAGGCTTGTGTGCGCCGCCAAAGGCTCATTTTCACGAACAATATGTTCAAATCCGGTAGTCAGTGACAAGGTAATTTCCTCGCGTCAGGGAATTTCTTTCCGACAATGGTAATAAATCATGCAACGATGGAACAGGATCTTGCACCCCCCAATTTCAGTTTTCAAAATGGAAACGAAGTCCACGTTTCAATCTTATCGATAGAACTGGTTTGAGATCAAATTCTCCACGGACATCGCGATCAGCAGCATTAACATCAATAGCGGGTACAGCTCTTTCCCGCGACGATTCGTGCCTTGCTGGCGTTTAATTTCTTCTTTTTTCGTTACTACCTGGTAGCTTCCCGCACCGAGAAACTGGTCCAGAATATCTGGCTCCAACCGCGTCAGATCCGTTGCTGATGGATCAAGACTGGTGCTGAATCCGCGTAACACAGGCCCATCCAACTGACCTTTCAAACGGTAGTGCCCCGGAAGTTCCGTAAAACGATACCGAATCGATCCATCAATGGCATGCACCATCGCAGGGGCCTGGTCTTCGGCGGGTGTAAACACTTGATACGACTCTGGCCACGTTCGAAGGTCGTTCTCAAAAGAGGCCATCTCTCCGACACGAATGTTCAACGAGTCGGCGTCACCCGCCACGATGTGCTGAGCGATCGCCCGAACCAACAACCACGCTGGTAACGGCTTGCCAAGGAACAAATCATTCCAAATCGTTCGCTCCTCTGACCACGCGGGTTCAGAAACAGGCGTCGTCATCGTCAGAAACCGACCGCTCCCGACGCGATGCTCCCACACTGCTGCCTCACGATTCGAATACCGCAAGACAACACTTGCTTTCGCACCGTCTGCCTGAGAGACCTCGGATCCCCAATGCCGCCGAACGGGAAATCGATTCCAGGGAATGCCAGCATCGATCTGCCGAAATGAACGAAACAGTGGATGAGCCATATCGTTTTCGCGCGGACTCAGGAAAACGTCATCCGAACTTCGCCAGACACGCGTCAGCGAAAAGCCCATTGCCTGCCGCGCCAGATCCGACTGGAAGGATGGATGCACCTTCCCGTCGCTGGAGCCGTTGTCACCCAGAAACATCGCGACGCCACCACCGGCATTCGCGTACTCGATCAGGCGTTGCCACGTTGCATCGGTCATCGGAGGCGGGTCGAGCAGAAAAATCGCGGCGTAATCGGCATCGGTTTCGCTACTTCTTGTTTCAAATTGCTGCAGAGTGATTTCTTCGCAGTCATAACGAGCCGTTCCCAGCTCGACCGACCTCGTTGGTGCAATCGTACTGACCAGATTGGTAGTACTTACCTCAGGCCCAGAAATCACCAACCCTCGCCATTGCTGACTGACTTGAAACGAAAAATGCCTTACATCATCCAATGCGAGTGAATCAGAACCGACGAGTTCCAATTGCCCGTGATAGGTCCCCGGCTGCAGATTCTGCTGAAACCGTAGCTCAACCGAGGCAACCCCGTTTTCCCGCACGTCGACGGTCGTCTGCTGCTTCCAGAATTTGTCCGAGTAAACCGCCCGCCCATCACGAATAACGGGGCGTGCATAATCCGGTTGCTCAATGGAAAGATTGATCGTTCGCTGTGCTGCTGAGCCAGAACGGCTGACGTCCGTCGAAACAACCAGCCCTCCCGTTTCCGTGATCTCGACTGCGGAAAGCTCAACCGGCATCAGGGCAAAGTTTTCAGTGTCGGCGTTTCCAACATCAACCACAATAACATTGCCGGTCGAAAGTCGGGAAACTCGCTGCTGGAGCGAACGAGACGATTTACCTTGCCAGCTGGCGGCTGTCAGATCCGTCAAAACATAAACTTCCTTCCGCGTTTGCTCCGCTTGTTCAAGCAGCCGCATGCCTTCGGCCAAGGTTTCAGGGATCCCGGTTGCAACGTGATTGATCCTCAACTTGCCAATTCGTCGCGCCGCAGCAGCAGGATCGACAGAAAAAAATGGTTCGTCATTATCCGTGGCCAGCACGCAGACTCGACTGTTATCGGGAAACTGGTTAACCAACCATGAAGCCACTTCCTGAGCTTGTTCCAACCGAGTTTTATTGTTCTGGCGGTAACTCATTCGTGGCGAATTATCGATCAGCACCACGGCCGCAACCGGCGCTTGAATATCGCCCAGCCCGGATGAAGATTCACTGCCGATCAGATTCCATGCCGACCAGCCACCATAACCGATCAGACCGATTAACGCGGCTCCCAGAATGGACGACAGCGTAACGTTTGGCCGCCCGCTGACAAACGTGGCCGCCAACCATCCGGCAACAACCAGCCCAACCAACCCGATTCCACCAAGCGTGAACCAATTGCCAAAATCTCGTGACGCAACGGCCGGCCCCGCCAACGCCAATGCCACCAACGCGACCAGAAAGCACCGTAGCAGCAGTAACATCAGATGCCGCAAACGCATCCGCGATCGAGTCGAATGCTGACGTTCCTGCAGAAATCGCAGGGTGGGCAGGTCGACTCGTTTAGGCTTTGGCTGCATCAAAAAGTGCAGCATTACGGGCACCGCCAGGAGCGCCCCACCGAGCCCCAGAATCATGAAGTTCGTCCACGCCATCGCTACCCTCTCGCACGTCGGCTGAGTAGATACTCCATCAAAGCCTTGTCAAACTGCATGCTGGTATCGAGTGCCACATAGTCAAAGCCACCCGCATGACTCTGCTGCGACAGTGAGTCACGAAAATCCTTGATTCGTTGAACGTACGAAGATCGAAAGCCGTCAGCATCGACTTTCATTTCCTGATCCGTTTCAGGGTCCCTCATTTCGTACATCCCATTGAAGGGAAAGCTGACTTCCGCTTCATCAAGGATGTGAAACAGAATGATGTCATGCCCGCCGTGCCGCAGACGATACAACGCGCTGAACATCTCTTCCTCATCGGACAACAGATCCGAGAAGATCATCACCAGACTTCGGTTCTTCAACATCGCCGCAATCTGCCCGACGCTGTAAGCAAAATCAGTCTGGCCGGCCGGTTTGATTTTCGACAACAAAGACATGACGTTGCCCAACTGCTTGCGGTTGGAACGTGGCGGAAGACTTTCACGGACCTTGTCGTTAAATGTAATCAGCCCAACCGGATCCTGCTGAGAAACCATCAAGTAAGCGAGTGCTGCGGCAAGGCAGACCGCATAGTCAAATTTGTTCAACGTTTGCTCAAATGTGAACCCCATCGATTCGCTCAAATCCATCACCAGAAAACCGGTCAGATTCGTTTCGGATTCGTACTTGCGGATGTAATACTTGTCGGTCTTTGCAAAGACATTCCAATCAATGTCGTTCGGGTTGTCTCCCGGCGAGTACTTTCGATGCTCGCTGAACTCCACACTGAAGCCGTGAAACGGACTGGCGTGCAAGCCATGCAGGAAACCTCGGACAACAAATTGCGCTCGCAGATCAAGCCGCTTGATCTGGTTGATGACTTCCGGCTTGAGGTACTTTTCGACGGACATGAAGCAGCGATTATTCCTTCAGGATGGCGATCGTCTGCCTGGAAAGCTATGGCTTGACTTTTTTCAGCGTCACTGAGTTACCGGCTTTGTTGTAAGTCACTTCATCCGCATAATTCTGGATCAGCACCAACCCACGCCCGGAACAATTTTCAAGATTGTCATCATGAGTCGGATCGGGAACCGCGTCTGGGTCAAACCCATTCCCCTGATCGGTGATTGTGGCGTTGAAATCCTGGTCGCTGACAGAAATCTCAACATCCACCGATTTGTCCGGCGAACATTGATTACCGTGACGAATCGCATTGACGATTGTCTCCTCCATCGCCATTCGAATTCCGAACACTTCACGCTCTGCCCATCCATACTCTTCCAAGGCTTCCACAAGCGACTGCATCAGCTTGGCACAGATGTCGGGGTCGCTGGGAATACGGCGTTTGAGAGTCCAGTTCCTTGGTGGCGTGGTCATCGGGTGAATCGGCGGCAACGGTGACGAACTGTTTCGAACCTACTGAAGAGTTTTAATCGCGGTGTCCTGCTCTTCCTCAATTCGAAACACCGAGTCCAATTTAGTCAGACTGAAAACATCGCGAACTTCCGGCCGTAGATTGCTAAGACGAAGTTGCCCACCCTGTGAACGAATTCGTTTCTCGGCGACCAGTAACTTGCTGACGGCAGCACTCGAAAAGAAGCTGACGTTTTCGAAGTTGATCACAACTCGATCATGGTCTTCCCCGGAAATCGCGTCCATCAATTCGGTTCCCAGCTGTTCAATCCGAGCGGCATCCATCATGCGCTCGTCCACAAACTTGACGACGGACACGTCTTCTACCTTGTCCGTTTCAATGCATTCGTACTGATCCATGTTCGGAGTCCCTGAGATTGCTTCCTTTGACCTTGCCATCTATTCTAGCAGGAAAGAGCAGGGTGACCAGAGAAGATCGTCTCAAGTGGCAAAAGCTCCGCCGCAACTACGCGCGTCGGTTTCCCGTTAAAATGAACCCGTTGTCCTGCCCGCGATCAACCGTTTGATTCGCCGCAATTACTCCGATTCAATTTCTCGTTCAGGACGCTGAATTTTATCCAACAGCTGTTCGTAATTTGCCTCGGTCAGTTTTGCGGCCTTCTTCAAATCCTCAGCTTCGGCAAACACCTCGGACAACTTCAGGATCGGCTCCATCCACGTTTGCAGCACTCGAAACTGATTGCGAATAATGTCGAGAAAGATGTTGGGGACTTTATTGATTACTTCAATTTGATGTTTTTCAATTGGTGCGGTTGCGTGGGCGGTTGCGGATGAGTTGACTGGCTGCAGGTTTCTGAATTCTGACGCGATCTTGCTGATCGTCTCATTCAGGTCGGACAGTTCAGCAACTGCCTCAGCGACTTGTTTGACCGTGGTCTCCTCGAGATTGGAATCAGCGCCCTGCTTCGATTCGGCAAGTCGATCCACGCCGGCGTCAAGCGTTCGTTTGATATCGCCAAGCCCCGATGTAAATGTACTCATCTGAGCGATAATCTGCCCCAGTTGATTGTCTCCGTCGACGCTGCCCAACAGCAGGTTTCGTTCGAATGTTGACTTGATGTCGCGCCAGCGTTGCGCGTCATCGCCTTCCAGAATCCCCATCAACTCTTTCAGCTTCAGCAGATTCGCTTCAGCGCCGCTGGTCAAAGTCTGAGCCTGATTTTGATAGTGCGAATTAATAATGGTTTGCAATTCTTCATCATTCACAATCGGCGCGACTTGTTCTGCGATCTTGTTCATGTCGCGATATGAACCTTGCAGCTTGAACGCCGGTTCGGTTCGATATTCGTCCGCCTGAGCCGCCGAGTCAATGTATTGCCGATTCACCGTCAGCACGACATCACGGGCGACAATCAATTTTTTCATCACCGCCACAAGCTCGTTGATCTCCTCAATCGAGTAATTACCCTCGAGGGAAATCCCGCCCGGATTGTCTGATTGAGCCATCTTGATAACGCTGTAAACATCTTTTTGCGATCGACTGGCCAGACGCCCCAAGGTCGAATTCGATGTCAAACAGTTTTCGAGGTAACTCAACTCGAACGAATCCGCGCTACCGCCAATCACATCGCCAAGGTTGTACGTGTCCGCACGCGAAGCAAGCATATCCGGAATCTGAAATTTCTCGCCGCTTTCGGTGTAAGGATTACCGGCCATCACGACCGCGACCTTTCGACCTCGCAAATCATACGTTCGCGTTCGCCCACCAAAGACACCCTCGATCCGACGAGTCGCATCACACAGCGAAATGAACTTCTGCAAAAATTCAGGATTGCAATGTTGAATATCGTCAACGTAAATCATCACGTTGTCGCCCATCTTTAACGCGAGGTTCAGCTTCTCGATTTCTTCACGACTACTGGCGTTGGGTGCTTCAGCCGGATCAAGCGACGTCACCTGATGACCGATCGCAGGGCCGTTGATCTTCATGAATGTGATGCCCAGCCGGTTGGCAACGTACTCCATTAACGTCGTCTTTCCGTAGCCGGGCGGGGAAATCAAAAGCAGCATGCCCATCAAGTCCGTACGCTTATCTTCACCAATCACGCCGATCTGCTTGGCAAGGTTGGCTCCGACAATCGGCAGGTAGGTATCGTTAATCAACTGATTGCGAACGAAGGAAGTTAATACTCGAGGCTTGAACTCGTCGAGCCGCAGCGAATCTCGGCGTCGATCCAACACTTCTTTTTTCGCATGAACGTATGATTCGTAACGCGGCACGGTATTCGATCGAAAGTCATCCAACCGAGCCATGAACTCGTTGAAGTCCAGCGTGTACCTTTTGTCGTCCACTCTCGCATGGTCACCCAGCAAACCTTCAATCGATGTGACTGATTCGATGTCAACCGCGGCGCCTTCGGACGGCAGCGCTCCAACCAGAATCGCAGCCGCTTCGTCCACATAGCGCTTATTCCCGGTCTCGCCCTCTTGATCCACGTAAGCGCTTACCCAATCGCAAGTCACTTCAAATCGATCCAACAGTGACATTGCTTCACGACTGGCAACCAGTTGAAACTGGTCGTTCGCACGCTTCAAATCGACGTATCGAGTGAACTCGTTGGCCAACTTTGTCGCCGCAGAAGTGCGAACAAATGGTTTCCTCGCCCCCACCTGCTCAAACAGATACTCGGCAACCGCTTTTACGTTTGCACAATTCGTGCATTTTGCTGCGACGCCCTCTGCTAGTTGATCAATGTACTGTTGACGATCGGCAAGCGGCCCAAACAGATCGGCCGCCGCTCCGAGGCTTTGAAGTTTTGCCTCAAGCGCATTGCGTTGTTCAACATTGTCAAACGAACACCAATAAATGGCCGCAAGCGATCGAGTTGACGGAGAAAACTTCAAAAACCCAAGCTGCGAATCCAGTTGCAGTAATTTTTGAAGGATCAACGCCGCGTCATGATCGTGGACTCCCTTGATGTAGCCTTCCGTGTAGCGAGCAGACATGAATTTCTGGACGGCTGCCAGTAGTTCTTCACTCGTTTTCCGTTCTTGCGATCCATTGGCCTCACGTCGAGACTCCAACAGCATCAGATAAGCAAGGTATTCAGCGCGATAAACATCTTCGTTTTCTGAGACCAAATGCTGATCCCAGAGATCACGCGTCGATTCAAGGGTCGGGTCTTTCACCGGCTCGAAAAAATTGGTGCCCGAAAGATGAAAAAACATCTGGCCATCTTTGATCACATTGGTCAGCTCCAGCGGCTGAGTGTTCACACTAAATTTGTGTGAACCGAACTGGATTACGTTCTGTCCGTCAACGTACAACTCGTTGCGATCCTTCAGCTGGCGGACCGCATCTTCCTGAATCGTCTTCAGTCGACTTTGAACATCATCGACTTTGACGGACTCTTCAAGTTCGTCCAGCGAAGTCACGATATCCCGAATCTTGTCGATCATCAGATCAGACGCAAAGTAGCTGTTGATCTGATCGATCGAATCGAAGCCCGAAACTCGTGACCGAATTCCTCCCAGAATCCGCTCTGCCGCACTCATCAACGCCGTCGCGCGACGATTCCGAGCCTCGCCCAGCTGCAGCTTCTTCGCATCAAACGCGCCGTAGATTTCTTCGCGCTTTTCGGCCAGTTGAACAATGAACTCGTCGAACTCGGCAAACTTGCCTTCCAGTTCTTCGACCTGAACCATCATCCGCGTCAGATACTCATCGCACTTCGCCGGCGAATCGCAAACGTCCAGATAGTTAACGACCGCCTGACTGATCAGCTTCAGCTGGCTGTTGAATTCCGCCTTGCCCTCGACCGACATCAGAGCCTGGCTTTGTTTCTTCAATGCAGCTCGGGTCTGGTTCAGATCCGCATAGATCGTCGAGATGTTGTCGATGATGCGAGTCCGCTGCGTCGCGTCGTCAATCTTGAGATTGCTGACGATCTCGATCAACATCTCCAACTGCGTCGCACTTTCGACCAACTGCTCGTCCAGCGACTTGGCTTCGACAGCCGTACCCAACGAGTCGATCTGATCTCGCTGACCATGAACTCGATCAACATACGGCTCTAAAGCGGAATCGGTCAGCAGAAAGTCGACGCATCGTTGCGAGAGCTTGTCGGACGCCTCAGCAACCTGAGACTCCAACTGCTCGACCGCGTCCAGATCAACGTATTTCAGCTCTTTGAGCGAAATCACTTGCCCGCGAACGGTTCGTAACGACGAAAGGGCCACCACGTAGTCGTCGATGTTGTCGTAGCGTTTCGAGTTTGCAGAACGCAGCGATTCCCTGGTCGCTTTGGCCGCTTGATCGAACTGCTGACGAGTGTTTTGCCTAACGCGTACAACTTTATCGAACTCATCGATTGCTGCGGTCGCGGCTTCACGAATCGACCCCAACGGTTCTGAAAGCTGAAACGCTCTCTGGTCCGAAAGCCAGAAATATGAATCCAGCATGTCGGTCGAACGCTTCACAAGATCAACGTAAAGATTCGCGTACGAATCATCCTGATCGATCAGATTCAGAATCTCGTGTGACTCCGCCATCGCTCGAACGATTTCGCGATTGCCAATTTTGTACAGAAATGAATCGGCTTGCTGGCCGGAGTTGGTTTCACTACTGACGTAGGGCGTCTGCCAGATTTGAATCGCGTGGTGCTTTGCCGGCTCGGGGTCCGACTTGTAATAAATCAGGTGGCCGTTGTCGAAAATCGAAAAGCCGTTGCAAACAATGGGTGTCGCGACGGCTTGTTCAATCATGTTGTACGACAGCAGCACATGGTGCCCTGTCTCGCGATTGTAAAACACGTACAGGTAGTCTTCGCCATTGACCGACGCGATACGGCGTTCAAACAACAGGTCCGTCAGGTCATTTTCAAATGTCTTGTACTGACCTGTCTGCAGGTAATATCCATTGCTGAATATCAGACCGTGGTCTTCCGGAAGCAGAACACAGGCGTTGGCGATTGAATCCACACGCGTGACCGTTCGCGTTTTCTCATTGAAAACCAGGTAACGAAACGCTTCTTCCTTGAACGGCCTGATTTTCATCAGAATCAGGTTTCCGACAATCGAGTAGAAGATATCCGCATCGTCGAGTGTCTGATCGGGCTCATCGACATGCTCCGCGTAGATACCGCTCCCGTCATCCGTGTTGTCCTCAACCTTGATCGTCAGGTCGCCGCCAACCGTTTCCACAAAAACCCGATCATGGATCGAGATATGTGGGTGCATTCCATCGCGATGTTGCTCCCGTGTGGTTGCCGCCCATTCAAAATCATGCTGATCAGGAAAGACAACTTCGTGATCGCTGCGGTTGTCGATGTACCTGAGCGAAGCGCCGTCGATCAGAAACTTAAAAGACTTCGTATCGGTCGCCGACTTTCCAACGCGAAAAACGAGATACAGATGCGGCCCGATGACGTGGAACTTCGCGAACTGCGTATCCTTGTAATATTTGTACAGCGCGAAAAATTCATCTTCGAACGTGCCATTTTTCAACAGGTCCAATGGCTGCGCGTGCATCGATCTATCGCTGAATTCGAAGACGCTGAAGACATCGGAAAGTTCCGTCCGGGTCTTCAAGCCCATGTGGACGTTGTATCCGAAGATAAATCGGTCGCCGACGGGTACGATGTCGCGGGGCGTACAGTTGTGATCCGTCGTAATTCGCTGGTTGGAGATCAGCTCCGTCGCGATCGAACCGAAAACGTCGCGGCGTTCTTCATTCAACTGACCCAAACGAGTCCGCAAATCGTCCGCGTGAGAATTCAGCCGATTGAGAATGATCTCATAAGTGCCGCGTTCGAGCGTTGGTTCGGATTGAGCGGATTCAGATTCGGTCATGGGTCAGATCGAACAAATGCGATCAGGAATTGTTTTAAGTAAGGACACGATCACAGGAGAGTGAGGCTGGGATGGTGAAAATCATAACCCGCTGCGTCAGCGAGGGAATAAAGGCTCGAACAATGCGGTCCCTCACTCACGTTTCGGGTTGTGAATAGAGCGTTAAGCAAATCTTTTCACCATCTCAGGGTGAGGCTCCGTCCGAGCCGGAAGGCACAACGGCTCAGACGGAGCTTCGCCCTCCCTGGTCGTCCGGCAAGCCACGGCGAGCAACTACCCCTTCGCAACTGCATTCACAACGGCCCCGGCATTCTCACCAGCCACGCCAGCTCGCGTCGCCATCGACATCATCGATTGCAACTTTCTCAGCTGACCGTCGTCGCTGGTCATGCCCATCATCTGTCCAATCAACGCGGCAACCGACAAGTTTTTCAAGTCCTCCGACGAGACTCCAAACGTGTCGATCAGGTTCCCGATCTCGTCACGAAACTGCTCTGGATCGCCTGTGAAAAACGTGTCTTTTACATCCGTCAGCACGGCACTACCTTCGACCAGCCGATCGACCTGCTTCCCTGCGGTGATGCTTCCGACAATGTTCTCGAAGAACTTGTTGTCACCACCAACAATTTCAACTTTCGCCGTCTTGAGTGACTCTGCCACCATCTCAGCCTGAGCTTTTGCAATCTCTTGCTGTGCCGCAATGGCCTGAAGTTCGATTTCCTTTTGCTTGTTCAGTTGGAGTTTGAACTCTTCGTGTTCACGCCCAACGCCATCGAATAACTTCATCGCTTCGGCTTTCTGAGTGATTCCCTTCGCGTCGGCATCGAACTTCAGCTCAAGCACTTTCGCCTCGGCCGCTCCTTCTTTTTCAAGCGCTTCCGCTTTTGAAAGCGTCACTTGAGCCTCAGCCAATCCAAGTGCGGCGGCTTCGGCCTGCGTCGCCTCGGCCAGCATCTTCTTGGCGGAGGTTTCCTTTTCCGCTGCCTCCAATTCCGCACTTGCAGTGACAACGATCGTCTGAGCATTCAGTTCCGCGGCACTTTTGTCGGCCTCGGCTGCTTTGACTTCTTTCACCAATTCGGTTTGAGCCTGCTCTTCGGCCAATCGGATCGCAACTTGCTTCTTACGGTCGGCGGCGGCAAACTCTTTGGTGTCTTTGATCTTTTCTTCTTCCTCGACAACCGTTCGCTCGACCGCGACGCGTTCCTTGATCACATCCTGAATATTCTTCTTCTCAACTTCGACAGCTTTCTCTTTATCGATTTGGGCAAGCGTAACAACCCGCTCGCGTTCAGTGGCTTCGATGCCCTTATCTTTCTCAACGCGTTCAGTTTCAACCGCGTCCGTTCGCTCCTTGCTCTTGGCCGCGACAATGATTGCCCGAAGTTTGTTCTCTTCTGCGACTTGCAGTTCTTCTTCGGTTTGAATCCGCGCCGATTCGTGTCGTTTTCGTTCCTGTTCCTGAATGACCTTCGCTTCTGCTTCTTCACGAGCAGTGATCTCAGCAATTTCGCGCATCTGCTTCTGTTCGGCTTCAGCCTGCTGACGTTCGAGTGCCAGAATTGCCTCGCGAGCTTCCACGTCCTGCTTTTTGATCGTCTTCTCTTTTTCGCGAGTGATGTAGTTCGCGCGAGTTACCTCTTCGGCCGTCAGATCGGTGATCTTTTTGATACCTTCAGCGTCCAGAACATTGTTCGGATTCAACTTTTCCAGATCCGTCTGTTCCAGGTAGTCGATCGCCGCGTCGTCCAGCACGTAACCGTTCAAGTCGGTACCGATAATTCGCAGAATCTGCTCACGGAATTGTTCTCGCGAGTTGTAAAGCTCAACAAAATCGAACTGCTTACCCACAGTCTTCAAGGCTTCCGAGAACTTCGGCTCGAATACCGTTCGCAACGCGACTTCATCGGAGGCTCGGGCACAACCGAGGAACTGAGCGACTCGTTTCACATCATCGACTTCTTTGTTGACTCGCACAAAGAACGCAACTTTGATGTCAGCGCGAATGTTGTCTTTGCAGATCAAACCGTCTTCGCCGCTGCGATCGATTTCGATTCGTTTCACCGAGATGTCCATCATCTCAACGATGTGGAGTACTGGAATCACGATCGAGTTGTCAAAGCTGACCTTGGTTCCACCGTGACCGTTTCGAATCAACGCCGATCCTTGAGGCACCTTGCGCAGGCACTTGATAATCAGAGCGACAATGCCGGCGGCAATAATTCCGCCAACCACGATAATTGAGGCGACGAACCAGTATCCGAAACCTGATTCAGAAGCTTGCAACAAAGGTAAACTAATCATTACTTCCGCTCTCCAACTTTGTGAACTCGACGATAAATGTTCCGTCGTCGCTGTTGTATGCCATAACACGTGCGAGATCGTTTTTCACCAGCGTTTTGCCGGATCGAGCTCGCACATTCAATATAATTTCGGGCTCATCGCCCCGCTTGATTTCAATCTGTCCAAATTTATCTGTCACTTCGCTGGTGGTGACACGTCCTGTCAGTCCCAGCAGTTCGTCTCGCGTCTTGTTTTCTGGCGGTGGTTTGCGAAACAAAATTGCCACGGGCATCATCGAAAAACGCAACAACACCAGGCTGAACAATATGTTCGGTAAAAGCCACGCCGCCGCGATCAGAAAGTTCTGGTTTGGGTTCGTATAGTGGTTTGTGATGACGGTCGCCATCCACAAGTAAAAAACGAAAAACGAAGCCACGATCACGATCGGGATTTCGCCAAGGTAAAAGTACTCGAACACCGTCCTCAGAAAGCTGTCGTTTCCAGTCGTGCTGCTTCCGCTGCCCAACGAAGTCTGTGGCGCTCCATCAATGCTCCCGCCATCGAGGTCAACATCCGCACCGATCCCGGGATCAACGTCCATCCCGACATCAACATCCGCATCCAGATCCAACCCGATATCAATCGCATCCATCCCAACGACACCAACAATGACCATCAACCAGTACAGCAATACTCCCACCAACAAAATGGTCACTGGAAAGTTGACGTAGTTAACCGTTTCCTGAAGGAATTCGATCATGACTGGTTACCCGAAACTGGAATGAGTGTGGATTTCAAAGAAAATCTTACTCGTGAAACCACCACGCATGTTGTCCGGAATATTGGATACCTCTTTGGATTGGTTAGCATCACCGACGAAGTTCGGCCGCCGGTCTGACTCGATTGGGAACGCATTTCTCTGTCTGTTCACGGGTGATTTCTTCAACTATGAACGCTGGCAAACTTAGCTTACGTTCACCCGCATTGAACAGATTCATCAAAATTCCTCAGACGCGAATGATTTAAACGATTCATCGTTTGAGCAGCCCGCGTCCGGTCAGGATCCCACTTGCCGCCGTCTACCTCAGTGGATGAACAAGCCGCTATTCGCTATGGACTGGCGGATATTGAGGAAATTCCGGCCGTTTTCCTTTTCCGCTGCTGCGAACCGCACGTGCGGAATCGTTTCAATCGTTACACATCGTTAAAAGCGAACTGAAATCTGTGATGGTTGGGAAATCAACTGGAGTCAGGCAGTTTTCACCCGCAACCCGAACCTAACTTGCAGAGACGGCTTGGCGTTCGCAGCGACGTTTTAGCGCTTGAGCCGGCGGATTTCACTCCCTGTCGATGTTCAGCCAAATCTCGGTTTGGCAAATCTATGAAATTCAGTTTATACCGACATCCGTTTACCCTTCTCGCCTTAGCGCAAGGTCTATTGGTCTTGTGTGGGGTCGCTTACCTGTTCAGTTGGTTTGAGTCCAGTGAACGCGATGCGATTCGTCAGTTGTCAGTGCAGAACACACAGGCTACCTTGGCGCAAATCTGCCACAGTTTTCAATCGTTGGCGCAAGATCGAAACCAGTCGGACGAACCAACCTGCCTGCAAAACAGATTTCGCAAGGCATCATCAGGCTTCAAGCCGGTGCACAACAGTTTCGTGTGCCTCATCGAAGCGACGGACGGCACGATCATTCAGCATCGCAACCTGCCCGACGCGCTGAAAGGGAACTCGTTTGAAAAGCTTGAGTTTCGACCGAATTCGACAACGGGGCCTGCCACAACGTTGGCAAACTTCTTCGCTGAGAATCCAGAAACGAAAAACGTCTGTGGTTTCCTTACCCTTGGCGACCAACAATGGTTGGGGTCGGCTCATTTTTTGCCGCACGAGCATGGTATCGCTGTGGTGATGCAAGATGAATCTGCTCGAATGCACCAGCGAGCGCTCGCGTTCGATCAACAACGCACTCGAACGCTACTGGTCGCAGGGTTGCTCAGCTTCATTGCGATTGCCGTGCCGATTATCAGATTGCACCACAATGACGATCAGCTTCGTGTCACCAACGACAACCTGGAACGCCAGGCAACGCACAACGAACGCGAACTGGTTCGCACTCGCAACGCGGTCATTTTTGGTCTTGCGAAACTGGCGGAGTCACGGGACAACGACACTGGCGAACACTTGGATCGCATCCGAAGCTACGTCGAGATCCTCAGCAATGATCTGTCGGATCACTTTTCAGACATCGACGCAGAATTCACGCGTAATCTTTCACTCGCCTCGTCCCTTCATGACATCGGAAAGGTCGGAATTCCTGATTCAATTTTGTTGAAACCAGGTCGACTGACGCCGGAAGAGCGCAGCGTGATGCAAATTCACACGGTGATTGGGGGTGAGTGTCTAGACGCGATTCATGCACGACTTGGCAACAATCCGTTCATGCACATGGCGAGGCAAATCGCGTATTACCATCACGAAAGGTGGGACGGAAACGGATACCCTCATCAATTGAAAGAGGAAGACATTCCTCTGGTGGCCAGAATTGTTGCGGTCGCAGACGTCTATGACGCGTTGACCAGCAAGCGTCCCTACAAACGAGCGATGAGTCACCTGGAAAGCCGCGGGATCATTCTGTCGGGATCAGGAAGTCAATTCGATCCAGAAGTCGTCGCCGCTTTCATGCGTCATGAGCACGAATTTGAAGCGATCTCTCTGCGGCAGCAATCACTGACGGACGAACAAGCGACCAGTCGTTTCGTCAAATTACACCAACGGGCAAAAGACGCCGAGCCAGAAGAATCGAAAGTCTCGTCCTGAACGAAACCGGCCTGCTGATTTAACCGCAACCCGCTGCGTCGGCGAGAGATCCTTCGTCCCTCACTCACGTTTCGGGTTTTGATTTTTGCCACGTTCTTGCAGCTGCCAATCCATCAACACGCCGAAACGAACAGGGTTTCAATCCGCCAGGAGAAATCTTGCGATCGATTTCGCATGAATGGCTGTTTCTGCGTGCCACGCGCGGTTGCATTCAAGCTGCCAAAGGCTACAACAAAGTGACCTATCACGAATACTTTGGTTGGATGCCATGAACTTCCTTACGAGCGTTTTCAGTCAGATCACTGCATCGGTGATCGTCATCTTGATGTCTAGCGGCGCCGCGTCAGGTGACGACTGGCCTAATTGGCGAGGGCCGAACCACGACGACCGGTCAACCGAGACTGGCCTGCTGCAGACGTGGCCCGGGAATGGACCTGATAAAATCTGGCACGTCGAGTCGGGAGGTTTGGGATACGCCGGATTTTCGGTGGTCGACGATCGACTTTATACACTTGGTCAAGAAGAAGACAGCCAGTTTGCCATCTGTCTGGATGCCACAACCGGCCAGACGATCTGGAAAGTGGTGTTGGGCAGTGGTTTTGAGAATGATTGGGGAGGAGGACCGCGCAGTACGCCTGCGATCGCTGGCGATGTCGGATATTTTCTGACAGCCAACGGAGACCTCGCTTGTTTGAAGATTGCGGACGGGTCTCAAGTCTGGGCCACCAGCCTGAACGACTTTGGAGGAAGCGTTCCTTTCTGGGGTTACTCAGAGTCTCCGCTGGTCGATCAGGGAAAAGTGATTTGCACACCGGGCGGCGCTGAGGGAACACTTCTGGCTCTGGACGCCGCGACCGGTGAGAAAATATGGCAGTCGCAACCTATCACCAAACCGATGAACGATGGCGAGGCGTCGGCTCCCGCGAAGGCCCACTACTCTTCTATCCTGCCAATCACCTGGAACGAACGTCGTCAGTATGTACAGCTGACCGAGTTGGCGGTGATAGGAATTGCAGCCGACGACGGATCGCTGGTCTGGCAATCCGAGTGGCCGGGTCGTGTCGCCGTGATTCCCAGCCCAATTTTTGACGATGGCCTGGTCTACGTTACCAGCGGTTACGGCATCGGTTCCAAGTTGATCGATTTGAACGGCGATGCCGAACCACCGGTCAAATGGCGTAACCGAATTATGAAAAACCACCATGGTGGAGTGATTCAAGTGGGCGATTATTATTTTGGCCACAGTGATCGAGCCGGATTCACGTGCCAAAGCCAGGAAACGGGCGAGCGAATCTGGAATACAAAAAAAATCAAGAAGGGTGCCGTCGCTTACGCCGACCAACGGTTTTATTACGTGCAGGAATCCGATGGTCGGGTCATGTTGATCGACGCCAACGAAACCAAGCCCACCGTGAAAGGGCACTTTATTCTTGATCCTCAATCTGACCAACGCAAAGCCAAGGGCATGATCTGGACACACCCCGTTATTTCCAATGGCCGAATGTTTCTCCGCGATCAGGAAATCATCTACTGCTTCGACGTAGCTAAAGAATAAATTGCAAGGAAGCGAATCCCATGTCAACTTTTGTTCTGGTCCTGGGCACCCATAATGCAAAGAAACGGCGAGAGCTGGAAATGTTGCTCTCGCCTTACAACATTGTCTTGAAAAGCCTGGCGGATCTTCCCGATTCGATCGAAGTCGAAGAAACCGGAACCACCTTCGAGGAGAACGCGACGCTCAAAGCCGTGCAGCAGGCAAAGCACCTTGGACAATGGGTGTTGGGTGAAGACAGTGGCCTGAGCGTCGAAGCGCTTGACGGTGCACCGGGTGTTTACTCGGCCCGCTTTTCCGGCCCCGATGCAACGGATGAGAAAAACAACGCACTATTGCTCGAAAAGCTGCAAGGTGTGACTCTGGAAAAACGTACCGCGTGGTACACGTGTCACATGACGCTTGCGGACCCGCAAGGAAACGTTCACGTTCAATGCCAGCGTCGATGCTACGGGAGGATTTTGCTTGAGCAGCATGGCTCAGGCGGTTTCGGCTACGACCCGATGTTTGAAATCCCGGAGTATCATCAAACGTTCGGGCAGCTTGGCGACGCCGTCAAATCGGTACTGAGCCATCGCGCCCGCGCGAATCGAGAATTCGTGCCGAAGCTGCTGGAGATCATCGCAAACCAGTCGGCCGCATGCTGAACGCTCAACCTGCATCCCAACGCTGAAGCCTACCCGAGCAAGACACCTCGACCAACGCGACTCAAGTCACGAAGCCAAGCGTCAACTGCGTTGGCAGGGCTGACGTTTGAAGAAACTTGCTGCTGAAAATCTCCACATCGATGGATGCAGAAACCACAACGCTCAGCCAGTTCCTCGCTGGTCAAGCCTGAAAATTCCTGAATAAATCTTCCGACCGCTTCCGTCGTCACTCGATCCGACTCCATGTCTCCGGGCAGACTTTCCGTCGCCACCAGAAAACACTGGCGATAGAACTCGATCGCCATGTCACCCACCATCGCCAGCCGTGCTCGCTTTGCGGCGCCGTCTTTTCCGGCCGCATCGACAAACGCAATGACGGTCTTCGCAAACAGATTCCACTGCGGATCGGATTCCGTCAGGTAGGAATACAGCTGCTTGCGAAACTCATACACTTCCACCTCAGATAACTGCACCGCCATCGTCACGCTGCCTGCCGATGCCGCCGCGAGATCGGAGATTGGAACATCCGATTCCAGATCGCTCATTCGATTCAACAGACTGGCCACCTGGTCTGTTTCCAACGACGAGAAACGAACGATCTGACTTCTGGAAACGATCGTTGACAGCTGACGTTGCTCGCTGGTGCCAATCAACATCAATAGAGAATTTGGCGGAGGTTCTTCCAGGGTTTTCAGCAAGCAGTTAGCACTTTCCTGATTCAGGAAGTCCGCGTCGTCGATGATTGCGATCTTTCGTCCTCCCATGAACGGTTTCAGACCAATGTCATGACAAAGCCCTTTCTGCCGACGATGCTCCCGATCGCCGATAAACGTTTCTACGGGAATGAACGCTTTGTCAGCCGGTTTCGAAATCAGAATCAAATCAGGATGAGTTCCGGCTGCCACTTGCTGGCACGATGGGCACACGCCGCACGCTTCGAGCGATTCCGCCGGGTTCGCCTGACAAAGGAGTGCCTGTGCGAGCTTGATCGCAAAGGTATGTTTACCAACGCCGGGCGGACCCACGAACAGATAAGTACTCGCCAGGCGGTTCCGCTGCACGCTGCGCCGAAATCGATCAATCGCATTTTCGTGACCCAGCAAGTCATCCCATGGCATTACTGGCCCTCCTGACATGTATCGATGATCCGCTGGGCGACCAATTGAATCTGTTCGGCCACGCCATCCGGGTCCGCAAACGCGTCAATGACGAACACCTGGTCCGGAAAGTTTTTCGCCTCCGTCAGAAATCCATCTCTCACTTTCTGCATGTACGCTGCCCCACGAGACTCCATGCGATCGAGCGATTTGCCAAGCCGTGTCATTGCCACATCCACGGGAAGATCAAGCACGAATGTCGCGTCAGGCATCAGGCCGTCAGTGGCGATTCGGTTGACTTCCCAGATTGCTTCCGGGTCCAGATCGGATGCGTGTCCCTGATAAACGACCGTTGACCAGAGGTAGCGATCAAGTACAACCGTCTTGCTTGCTGCCAGGGCGGGCTTGATGATCTCTTCGACCAGCTGAGTCCGTGCGGATGTGAACAGCATCATCTCAGTTCGCATGTGGATTGGCATCGAGTGCCTTTCCAACAGGATCGATCGCAGTTTTTCACCTACGGGGGTACTGCCGGGATCCGCACAAGTAACGACGTCGTGCCCGAGGGATTCGAGCCATTGGTTAAAACGCGTCAACTGAGTTGATTTCCCCGCCCCGTCGATTCCCTCGAATACAAAAAACATTCAGTCCGCATTTCCGGTTGAATCATCCGATTGACCAGCTTCCACTGACTGTTCGCGCCGACTGGTCTCTTCAGCAGCTGTCGTTTCCGAATCGGACCGTGCCGCGTCAGCTTCATCGGAAACCACTCCTTCCTCCGCTGCAGAAGACTCCTCCGCTGAAGACGCTTCCGGTTCAACTTTCTCGTTCTCATCTGACTTTACAGATGCATTCTCATCCGACTGATCTGTTTCGTCTGCAGCGTCATCAGAATCAACGCTTTCGTTTTCCTTGTTTGCTTCGTCCGGTTCTTCGCTGTCAACTTCTTCATCTGAATCATCTGCACGACCTGATCGTTCCTCCTCCAACTCGTCGGTTGTCGGTAAGTCGTCTGGCTCTCCCTGCGTGGCTCGATAGTCAATGAAATCCTGCATTGGGAAATCGTCAGGCCATTCCCGGTTGGTAATGTCGAGCATATCCTGCAGCTCTTCCATCTTCTCGACCAGATCGTCCGCAAACACGCCAATCCTCAAATCGGGATGCCTTTCGATAACGTCGCTCCACTGCTCGAAAGCATCCAGATAAAGCGAAATCGCTCCGGCACGCGTAACTGATTTTTCACCCGTTTTGAAATCAACTTGAAATTCATCATCGTAAATCGACCGACGACGCATTTCTGCAGCGTCATACAAAGCCTGCTGAGCCAATAGAGTTGGTGTTTCCGATTCCGCCAGAGTACGCGCTTTCCAATACACGTAATTGACGACATCCGAATCCTTACTGATGGTTCTCATCTGCCGTTCCACCTGACTGATATCCGAAAGGACTCGTTGAGCATCCAGACGATTTTCGTCACTGGCGGCCGAAACGATTCTTGCATCCAGATCCTGATCCAGTTCGTACAACCTTCGGTTTGCCTCACGTGCCAGGCGAGCTTCCTCATCACTTCGCTGGTCGACCGGCAACGACATCGCGTATTTCTCTTCCGGAGTAAGATTAGCGAGTGCTTTAAGCTCTGCCAGCAGCCGATCCCTTTCACCAGGCACTAACTCATCCAAGCGTTCTTGCAGCTTGGTGAGTCGAGCCTCGTATTCAGCCATTCCCTCAAGGGTGATCGTGACGCCCAGTGAGTTAGTGATTTTATCCTGTCCATAAACGAGCCATTCTTCGTTGGCCGATCGCCAATTCTCCTGAATGATCTCATCCGATCGGAACTCCTCCTGCAGCGACAACGACTGGTTACGCAACTGAGCCGGGCGATACATGAAAAACATCATGTCGCTGATCCGCTGAGGACCAATCGCCGAATCGACAAGGTCTCGCGAATAGTCATACCATTGATAAGCCATTTTCCAACTGTCATGGCCGTAGGTACGAGTGTCATACGAATCGGGATCGATCATGTCAGACATCTGATCGTGGAACTCGTCGTCTTCACGGAACATCCGCCGAAACGATTCTTTTTCGTCTGATTTTCCGAATTTGTTTCCGGTGAAAAATCCGAGATTGTCGGACATTCGGTGATCGGTCTTGTTGTACGGAATTCCTCGCTTCAGGAAATCCAGACCTTTTTTCACCCAGTGGTAACGGTACTCATAGTCGTCGAATTCCATCGACACGTTGTACGCAAGGTTGTGCGCTTGAAACTCCCAAACCTTGATGAAGCTGGGCTGAATTTTTGTGAGCGCTTCAAGCGTCGCAGCAAGCTGATCGTAGTTCTCGGTTTTCTTATATTCGATCGCCTTCAGCCACAGCATGTTGACGGCCACGCCGCGCAGCCCCAACGACGCGAGTTTCATCGTCTCGCTGGCAGGATCGATATCTGAAAGCTGAGCCTGAGAAAGGCTGTACTCATCACGCAACTGTGAAAGCTTGCCACCCGAGTTACTGTCCTCAACGTTGTCAGCTCGCTGTGCTGGTCGCGAGATCAACGACATTGGAATCAGCAACGCGACAATCGCGACGAGGTAAATGATTTTTCTTAAAAATGGGCTTAGCTGGCTCACTTGGCAATCTCCCGTGTTTTCAATGCGAAGTAACCCAAAATCGTCAAACCGACAATGAACGCGGCGGTGATCACAACCGCAACAATCAGCCGCTGCGGATCAACAGAATATCCGTACGTCAGAAACGCAGAAAAATCCAACTGCGAGAAATCCGGTGCAAGGTACGTCAATCCCGACAACAACGTCACCAAAAGTTTGTCCGTCTGCTCCATCAGCGTCGTCATGATTCCAGTTTCGAGGCTGACCTGCATGTTCTGCTGAGTAATCACTCGCACAAACGACTCGATTGGCCCTCCACCATCGGTATCCGGCAGCGTCAAATCTCGGACAAACTGACTGTAGAATCCGAGAATTGCCATGACCACGATTCCCAGCATCGTGACTGGTGTGTTCAGGAAGGTGCTGAACGCGACCCCCATCGCAATGACAATCATCATCTGGCACCAGATTCCCAGATAACCTTTAAAGAAGTTAAGCCAGTAAAGCGTATCACCAGCACGGAAATAAACGTCCGCCCGGGCAACGCCAAGAAACTGACCGTTGTCACGACACGACAGGCTGACCAGCATGTTTCCATTTGCGGCATAGTCATCAAACAGATCGTATTCACCCTGCTCAACGATCGTCCCGTCCGGCGAGATCAGTTTACCGACCAGTTTGCGAGGAATTGGCAATGTCTGAAGTGTGTACTCGTTGGTTTCAAACGTGATCATGTCAGAAACAAAGCGATTGTCGACTTCCGGATTTTCAGGCACACTTTCAAACTCGATACCCGCCATCACTCGCTTTTCGATATTCGCTTTATAGGTTCGAAACACACCCAAACTCATATCCAGCGGTATAACATCCGTGCGGCGGAAGAGTGACTCACGAAATCCTGCAAACTGAAACAGCCCGCGCGAGAGCGTCGACCGATTGTTGCTGTTACCTCCATCGATGTAGCCGCGATACCCCCACTCGTTTCCTACGTTCGTACCCCGATCTTTCAAGTTGCCTTCGCGGTCGCGAAATCTGAGCGAATCCGCATACACGGGAACCCGTGCTCGGAAATAACCAACCGCGGATCCCAACTCGATTCTCGCATCATCACCCTCGCCATCGATCATTACCGGATGGGTATGACCTCCAACCGGCTGACAGATAACCCGGCGATATTTGATGCGACCGCCGGGCAGTTCTGTTGAATCGACGACATTGGAAGCGACCAAAGGAGGCGAGTCCGCATCGCGAATATCTTCAACCAGTTCCAACCGGTGGCTATGCCCTGATTCGCGAGTTGTCTGAGCTTCCATCACCGCGTTCTCAGAAACGCGACGTGCCGTAAATCGAGATTTTCGCGTACCTTTGTCCACGTCAACAAACGAAGCCAGCGTCTGCGTGTCTCCAACGATCTGGTGTTCATGCGAAAGACCTCGCCAGACGAAGAAGAAGCTGATCAACGCCATCAACGCCAGCAGGGCGGTACAAACAGCACCGAGGCCCATGATTCGCCCGAGGACAATCTCGGAAGACCGTACAGGCTTGGTAACCACGGTGTAAATCGTTTTGTTCTTGATGTCTTCCGGAAGACTGAACGCACTGACCAGCATGCCCATCAACAAAACCAGCATCTGAGTGCCCCACATGACGAAGTTCACGTAGATGCGATCGGGATGCTCGCTGGCTCCATTCAAGAACCATCCGCCAAACAGAAGCATGGCAGCGAAGATTGCAAACGTGACCAAAAGAACTCGCCGCCGAAACGCTTCTTTGGCCGTCAGGCGAGCGATCGCCACAAGCCGACGAAATGACATGCCCAGAAAGTCAGGAATCGCTTCGCCGATGACCTGAGCCACCACATAAAACGCTTCAAACGGTCCGTGACGAAACACGGCAACGACGTAGCCGACAAACAGTCCCAACAGACTGGCCGCGACAAGGATCGCCAGAAACAGCAACGAGCCCGGTCCAATCCATTGAAAAAAATCGGGAAATCTTTCGACGACCATAGTTTGTAGTAACCGTTTGGTAGTAACCGGATTTATACGGTTCTATAAAATTGTATTTGGCGACTGACGGACCGGATGAATCCGGTCACTACGAACTTGAATTACGAACTTGAATTACGAACTTGAATTACGAACTTGCATTGCGAACTTGAATTACGAATTTGCATTACGAACTTGCACTGCGAATTCACGAACCTGAATCGACGCCCGAGGAGCGATGCCCGGGGCGAGCCTGGCTTTCGCGAACAATGTCAAGAAACAATTCCTCCAACGTGGTGCGAGGGTTGTCCACGGACAGGACATCACCGCCGTGCTTCGCAATGACAGCGCGAATTTCTTCGGCGGCCGACTCCGGCAGGTTTTTCGCACGAATTTGAGTTTCATCGCTGACTTGCAAAAGGCTGTCGACTCGGCCGAGTTCTTTCAAGTCACCCTGATAAAGAACTGCGATCCGATCGCACACGTCCTGCACGTCCGCCAACAGGTGACTGCACATGATGACCGTTTTCCCCTGGTCGCGAAGCTTCAGAATCATGTCCTTCATTTCGCGTGTCCCGAGAGGATCAAGTCCGGACGTCGGTTCGTCCAGCAGGATCAATTCAGGATCGTTGATCAACGCTTGAGCAAGACCGATGCGACGCGTCATTCCTTTCGAGTATTCTTTCAACTGACGGCGTTTGGCCCACGTGAGTCCTACCTGTTCAATTAATGCTTCTACGCGTTCCTTGCGAACAGCGGCAGGCATGTCAAACAGTCGTCCGTAAAAATCGAGCGTTTCCTCAGCGGTCAGAAACTTATACAGATAGGATTCCTCTGGCAGGTACCCGATACGCTCGTTCTTGGTGACCTCGGTGGCATTTTTACCGAAGACCAACGCGCGACCGCTGGTTGGGAACAACAAGCCAAGCAACAACTTGATTGTCGTGGACTTGCCCGATCCGTTCGGCCCAAGCAAACCGAAGATTTCGCCCTTGCGAACCTCAAGATCCAACGCGTTAAGCGCCCTCACTTTCTGGCGGCCCCAGAAGTCGCGATAAATTTTGGTCAGGTTCTGCGTCTCAACCACGACGTTGGGATCGTAGTCAGGATTCGTCTGCTCCAACCGAGTGACTTGTTCAGATTCGGGTGTATCTTCCGCAACCGATGAAGCGGAGGCATTTTCGGTGCTCATCAATGAGTTCTCGAAGAATTGGGATGAGGTGCAGGCGAGCTATCGCTACGGTAAACTTGGACATCAATCGTTGAAGCCAAACCAACGCTCGACCGCCTGAGGCACGTTCTCAGGCATCGTTCATCACGTTTGCTACGCAGCATGCAGGCAACCAGTTCGTTCTGGCTTTCTACTTACCGAACATGATAGATGTCGCTAAATTGCGGTTCAACCAGACTCCCGTCTATTTTGAAGCAATGAACACCCACGGTCAGCCAACGCACGAAAACGCACTTTCTCTGGCGCTGGCGGAGCTGTACGGTCGCATCAATTATGAGCGTCAGGTCAAGGTGTCGGCAAACGGATTCCGGCTGCAAAACATGCGTGAACTGCTGCGTCGGATGGGAAATCCTCAAAGTGACTTCCCCGCGATCCACGTCGCAGGCACCAAGGGCAAAGGCTCAGTCTCCACAATGGTGGGCAGCATCCTGACCAAATCCGGATTCCGAACCGGTGTGTATACGTCTCCTCATCTGGAGAAAATCAATCAGCGGATGGCAATCAACGGCCAAGTCATTTCCGATGCACAACTGCTGAACCTGTTGCTTCAAATGCAACCTGTCGTCAAGGAGATGGACCAGGAGGCAGCTGACTGCGGCGGCCCCACGCTGACGTTTTTCGAAATCACGACCGCGGCCGCCATGCTGTTCTTCTCTCAGGAGTCAGTAGACTTTGCGGTTCTGGAGGTTGGCCTGGGTGGCCGTCTTGACTCCACCAACGTCTGCGAGCCCGTCGCGTGTGTGATCACCAACATCAGCCTGGACCACACGAAGCAACTGGGGAAAACGATCGACAAAATTGCCCGCGAGAAAGCTGGAATCATCAAGCCGAACGTGCCCGTCGTTAATGGATCGCTTGAACCGGATGCCGTTCGTGCGATCGAAGAAATTGCGTCCGAGCGATCGGCACGACTGTATCAAATGGGGGACGATTTTCAGGTTCAGCCCAACAAAGATACCAGCTCGCTCGATTTCACTTTTCAGAACAGTTCGTCGTTCACGGTGACCGGGAAGATCAATGATCGCAGGTTTGATCTGAAAGAATTGAAACTGTCACTGCCGGGAGTGCATCAGCGTAACAATGCAGCGATTGCAGTCGCCACAACAAAATTGCTTGACGATCCCGACCAACGCATCACACCAAAGTCGATTCGCGACGGTTTGGCCAAGGCATCGCTTCCCGGGCGAACTGAAATCGTATCAACCGAACCGCTGGTAATTCTGGACATCGCTCACAACCCGGCATCCATTACCGCGTTGGCCGAAACCTTGATGCACGAGATGCCTGGTTGGCGGAATGCTCGAACCCGGAAGATCCTGTTCGCCACCAGTCGAGACAAAGACGCGTCCGCAATGTTGCATGCGCTATCAGGAACGCTTGACGAACTCTGGTTGACCGAGTATCAAACGAACCCGCGAGCGTTCCCCCTGGACAAAGTTTACGAACAGGCAAAACGAGTTGTCACAAGCTCGATTCAGACGTCCGCCAGTCCGGCCCAAGCGTGGAGATCAATGCTTGACGCTTCACAGCCAGACGATGCAATCTGCATTACAGGGTCCGCCTTCCTGATCGCGGAACTCAGACCGATTTTGATCGAATGGACCTCAAAATCAAGCTGACTCCGACAAGACTGTCCACCTTTCAGCCAGTGCTTTGTTCCAACTCGTTTTTAGGGTTGTTACTTGCGGAGGGTCTCGTTTTA
>CAYXWX010000005.1:72762-83462 GCA_964468915.1 uncultured Pirellulaceae bacterium | reverse complement strand
CGACTTATCCGCGATGACCTTCCGTTTGCCCCGGATGGGGCTCGCGTCGGTAGCTCGGGGTGGAAACCCCGAGACAATTGAGCAACGCGTGAAGCCACCCCGGATGGGGTCGGCATGGAAACTTTGCCACTCAATCGCAAGAAGAATTTTCAATATCAGGATGGAAAATTCTTGCAATAGTCAAGCTGACAAAATGCCTACATCATCTCGCGATCTGATTCAGATCCGCCTTCCCGACGGCTGAAAACATACCGAATCAACTTTCCGGATAACTCCGGCAGTTGGTGCCGGAACACGTACATCAACGCCCCAATTACGACCAGCAACACCAGCAGCCAGATCGCCGAACCGAAGAAATAGTTGAGCCAGCTCATCAGAATCGTGACGACTTGAATCGCGGCTGCCACCAGCAACAGATTCACCTTCTGTTCGAGTCGCATCAAACGGTTTTCAGTGGACGACGGATCCGAACTCATAGACTTCCTCGCAGCAAGGCGTTGTTTCGATATTCGTTAATGGCATTCATCATCGCACTCATGGATTGAAACCGGTCCCCCGGCTCACGGGCCATCGCCTTGAGGCAAATTGCCTCCAGCTCTGCGGGAATAAACCGGTGCGGAGCCGCCTCGCTGGGAGGAATCGGGGCCTTCGACGTGATATTTGAAAACGTCTCGCGAATATTGGCTCCACGAAAAGGTTCCCGCTGAGCCATCATTTCATACATCACGATGCCCAGACTGTACACATCTGTCCGTTCATCGACCATACGTCGACCATTGACTTGCTCGGGAGACATATACAGTGGCGTCCCGCTGCGTTCCTCTGGCGAGTCGTCACCCACCTCATTCGGCATGCCCCAGACTTTGGCGGTTCCCCAATCAATCAGAGTCACTTCACCAAACTGGCCCACAATGATATTTTCAGGTTTGACATCGCGGTGAATCACACCGCATGCGTGAGCATAAGCCAGTGCGTCACCGACCTGAGTCAGAACATTCAGCAATCGATTCAGGTCAAACTGTTTTTCAGCGACCGGATCGCGCTGAGCCAGCGAGACGATAATGTCGAATAGCGTGTGTCCGACGATTCGCTTCATCGAGAAGTACCAGCGTCCCTGATCGTCCTGCCCCAGTTCATACATCGGCACCGTTGCCGGGTGTGAAAGCTGGGCGGTGATCTTTGCCTCTCGGATCAACCGCCGAAGCTCAAGCCGATCCTCTTTCAGATCCGGTCGCAGCATCTTCAACACAACCTGCCGTCCCAGATTGGTATCTTTGCAAGTGAACAGCTGGGCCTTGCCACCTTCTTTCATCGGTGTGATTCGAGTGTACTTTTGGAACGTGTTGCTGATTGACTCAGGCACCTGCCCTTCCACATCGGCAACGTAGACCATCGGAATTCGCTCGTTCATGCGTTTATTCCTTGATCTCGGGGAAACCGGACCGTGATCCACCGCTCAAATTGGAAAACAACTTGTCCAACCGTCGCCAACGGTTCCAGTCAGACCGAAGCAATCGCGTCTGAGCATCAAGGCGTCCTTCGCGGATCCACAACAACATGATGTCGTATCGAACCGGACCGTACTCCTTCTGCGATCCGATATTCACGACCCATTGATCATGAGGCGGTGGTTGTTCCCATGTCGTTTCCGGCAACCAGTTGGGAACAATCGTACTGATGATCGGTGGTCGAGTCGGTCGGATCATGGTTGTTGGCGGCGCTAACTCGTCCGGGCGAGGTTTTTGACGATCATTGAGCCAGTTGATCAACGGAGTGACTTTCTCCGAACCTTCGAACCCGCTTTTTTCAAGCGTTTGGAAATCTTGCAGTGAGGTTTCAAATTCATCCAGCTGCGCACAAACGATTCCTCGCGCGAGAATGGCCCGGGCTTGCTGTTCCGGGAAGTCCTTCAGCAGGTCGATCACAACACTGAAATCGGTTGCTGCGGGAGCCAGACGTCCTGTCGACTGAAACAATCGGCCTCTGGCGAAAACAATCTGCGCCAAATCCTGCCCTTTGGAAAAGCGATGCATGGCTTTCGTCAGACAGATGAGCCCATCCTGATGTTGATCGTTGGCCGCCAATGCTTGAGCCATGCCAATCCAAGAGGCAATCGACACTGGATTGCTGCCCAAGACTTTGCCAAAGTCCTCGATTGCCTGCAGCGGCAGACTCATCCTCAGTGCCAATTGTGCTCGACGCTGCAATACGCTGACTTGATTGGGTTCCAGTTCCAGTGAACCGGTAAGGTCACGCATGGCCGCTTCCAACTGACCACTGGATTCGTGAACGATTGCTCGGTCCAGGTAAAGCGACGGGTCGGTTGAGTCGTACGCCACCGCGTGATTCAGCGATTCCAGCTGCGCGGCAAGGTTGCCTTCCTTGTTGGCGATCTGACCTGCGAGTGCGTGGTACCGAGACCTTGACGACGACAACGCAATGGCCTGTTCAATATCCGATCTTGCCGTTTCAACGCTTCCCTGTTCGAACAGTGCCCTCGCGCGGCCGTAGTATGCCGCGTGGCAATTCGGGTCGATCGAAATCGCTTTGGAGAAATCTTCAAACGATGCTTTGTAGTTACCCTTTTGACACAACGCCTGACCGCGAGCGATTCGCGCTGCTATGTCTTTCTTATCCAGATTCAACGCGGCAGTAAAATCCTTGATCGCTTCATCATACTGCGAAAGAAACTGATACGCCTGGCCTCGCTGGCGGAACATGTCCGGTTCCTCACGCCCCCGTTGCTGGCGTCGCGTAAAATGCCCGATTGCTTTGTCGGCAACTGCTTTGCCCAGCTGTCGATAAGCGTCGGCCGAGGAGGGGCGAATTTCAATCGCATGCTGAAGGTCTTCAATCGCTCCACCCAATTTCTCGACCCGAGACGACGCTGCCGCTCGCCAGATCAGAGTCCCCGCATGATCGGGTCGAAGTTCCAGCGATTGTGAAAAATCATTGAACGAGTCTTCGAACTCTTCAAGCTCGTACCACTCAATCCCACGTCGATAAAGATAATCGGCCTTCTCCAAATTACTCTTCGCGTAATCGACGCTGCGACTGTATTCTTCAGCCGCCCGACCGAAGTCACCCATCTGACGAAAAACCGTTGCCAGCAGCGCGTAAACTTCAGCGGACTGATTGTTGATTGCCTTTGCCCGGTCACAACTGGTCATCGCTGCATCCAACTGAGCTGACGCAGACGCAATTTTGCCTCGCATCAACCACGCGTCAAAATCCAGCTCGTCAATCTCCAAAGCGCGATCGACATCGTCCATTGCGAGGTCGTAATTTTGTCGCCTCGTTTCAACCTCCGCACGTTGTACCAGCGCCGACACGTTGTCTGGATCGTGAAGCAGATACTCTGAAAAATCATCGACCGCCAGAGAATCGTTCCTCATGGCAAACGCGCATTTGCCTCGCAGCAACCAAGCCGCGTAAAACTGGGGATTGGCTTTCAACAACCTGGTCAGTGACTCAGCCGCAGCGATCGAATCGTCAAGTTGGTATTGAAGCTCGGCGACTTCAAGCTGAAGCGACTGGCTTTCGCCAGCTAACTTACTCAACTGAGCGAGGCAATCCGCCACGTCACTGGATCGATGCTGTCGGTAATAGATCTTTGCCAACACCGTCAGCGCCATCCGCTGGCATTCGTTTTCGCCCTGAAGCCCGTGATGGCACAACTGCTGTAACTCCTCATCGGACATCTGCATGGAAGAGTGATCAGCATCGTTTGCCAATTTAGCAAGTGCCGACGATGCCCACGGATGCTCCGGGTTCAAAGTCAGGGCCTGCTGAAAATCGCGTGCAGCCTTCGATGCGTTCCCCAATCGAAAATACATCCAGCCACGCTCGAACAACAGCTTTGCGGTAGAGTTCCCTTTGGTGACCTGCTGCCGAAAGTGCTCCACCGCAACTTTCGCATAGGATTGCATCAAAGCCTGAAACTCTTCCCGGCGGTCACTCGATCGCTTTGTCGCCTGATGAAGATCTTCAAACGCCAGCCGCCACTGGTTCTGTTCCCCTCGGGCGGCCGCTCGCCAAGACCATGTCTGCGGATCGTCCGGGTTCAACTTGATCGACTTGCTGCATTCGCTAATCGATTTTTCCAGTTCCATCCTCTGCAGAAACACGTACCCTCGCAGCCCGTGACATTCGGCTCGCTGCTGCTGAGTGGCTGTCTTGATCAACTCGGTCAGAACCACCAACGCCTCATCGAACTCTCGAGCTTCCGTCAGATCGTACGCTTCACGATAGCTTGCCAGAAACTGATGGTTGGCACCTGCTTCCGCCGGAGTCTGAGCATCGGTTTTGAATCGATTCCCATTTGATGACCGCTTTGCGCCTGGCACGTTTTTCAACTTAACGTCCAGTGATCGAACGGCGGAAGGAATTCGAACTTTCCTTGGCTTGTGCCGAGAATAATTCGGTACTACGCTGATTTCATTCGAAGAGTCGTCACTCATGTCCGCCTAATCTCCTTGAGACGCCTGCTTGCCACTGGTCTGTCGAGCCGTTTTCCATTTGTTGCGGAAATCGTCTCGCTGCAAATCGCACATCTTTCCTGCCCTCGCTGCATGAAAGCAGCACACCTTGGGCAAGGTCGATTCACGGACAACCTGTCTGTAACCTCAGCGCGTAAATTTTCAGACAGCCATTGTTTGCATAGTTGGCATTATCAGGCTTACCCAACGAAACGTCAACATTTTGCACCTCGCGACTCGTCCTACCTGCCTCCGAACCATTCGCTGCGTCCTGAAACGAAACGTCAGGGAAGGAACGCAACAGGATCTTCCCGACTAGCATGTCGGGTTGAGGAGTTCAGGGTTCGGTTATCAGGCGAAAGGTCCAACGTGATCGTTTTTGATGGTGGAATTTTGCTGCTGAAAACCGATAATGTTGGTATGCACTGTTTGACTGAAAAAATTACCGCCGTGGTGTTCATCGGCTTGTTGACGCTCGGATTCACAACAAACGGGTTCGCGCAGAATAATCGTTCATTCGATGCCGAACGTTATTTTCAACGACTTGATCGGAACGGAGACGAACGATTGGACGCTTCGGAACTGAACCCGAAGGCCATTAACTATTTGAGACGGATCGGCGTCGATGTAAACGACAACCGAATCAGACTTCGCACGATTCGTAAGAGACTTGAGGCAAACAAAGAATCAGCCGGTAAACAATTGGCTCAACAAGAGAAAGACAAACTTGATCGAAATTTGAAAGTCCCCGGCTTTGGTGTGCCCGCCGAAGAGTCTGCCGTTTCAGGTTTTGGTTCCGCTGACACTACGGAATCGATTGAGTACTCAGAATCCACACTGGAAATGGTCAACACTGTTCTACGTCGCTATGACAACAACGGGGATAGCATGATCGATCAGGAAGAACGAAAACGAGGTCGATGGGGACGCCCTGATCCCAATGAGAGCGATTTGAACAAGGACGGCATCCTTTCGCGAAACGAACTGGCACGTCGGTACCATGTTCGCGAATTGGAACAAAGAAAACGACGGGATGAATCGAATTCACGTGAGTCGGAAGAACGAAACAGCGACACCACCCAAGACAGACGGCGTGAGGAGGCGCGGCGTGCATCGAGTGAACGCACCCGGGGCGGTGGTCGGAGCGCCGCTGCAACAACCGTGACCCGATCTGGAAATCGATCGTCTGAGAAGGATCGAGAAGCATACGAAAAATATTCGAAAAGTCTGATCGCTCGCTACGACAAGGACAACGATGACCGCCTCAGCAAGGCGGAATGGAAAGCGGTTCGGCGGCCACCCGCCAACGCCGACCAGAACAAGGACGGGTATGTCACTCAGAAAGAATACGCGGATGCTCTGATGGCGGCTGCGGGGAAAAAGTCGGGATCGCAAGCAACTTCCAACTCAAGAAGCAGCACCCAAAGCAGCAACAATCGTTCAACAAAAGGCAGAACTGCTGGTGGCGACATGGCCAAACTCGACGCCAATGAAGACGCTCAAGTCCAGATGCATGAGTATTCATCCGATTGGGACGAAGGCAAACTGGACGAATTTTACTCGATCGACAAGAATCGCGACGGTGTGATCACGGCGTCCGAATGGAAATTGCGATAGGTTGATTCAATTAAAGTACGGCATCCAGATCTCAACTAACGAAGCTCGAGATTCTGCACCGCCCGCGACGGCATGAAATTAGAATTGCTGCCGTCAATGTGAGCAGCATCAAAGAACCTGGTTCCGGAACTGCCGTCGAAACGCCTACCGTTGCCCCCGGCAGATTCGATTGACCAAGATTTCCAATTAATGCAAACGCATCGCCCAAGACCGTGACAGATTGGTCGGCATTTAAATCACCCAGAGCGTAGCTATGGGGCCCCGAACTGTTCAAATTGGATACAAGGACGAACGCATCACCAAGCACGTTAACTAATCCATCAAGATTAATATCTCCAACGAGAGCCCCAGTTTGACCGTTTGATGTTTGAGCAAAATTTTCTATATGAAAGACGAAGTCAGCCAAATCAATCATGCCGTCATCGTTCAGATCAAGTTGAGGATCAAATGATGCGGGCTGGCCCATGTTGCCTGAATAGAAGTCGATGTCTGCAACGTCGACCACTCCATCACGATTGAAGTCTCCGGGCAACGAGTTAAATCGCAGCCGCCCGAATGCCATCGGGTCACCGAACGGAGTACGGGTACTGATTCCAAGCTGACCGAAGGAAACGTCCAATCTTTCGACTTCGCCAGCCGCGTCATATTCGACATCGTGGACGGTGAAGTAGGCTTCCAGTTCGTTATTGCCACGTCCGCCGCCACCAAAATCAAATCCTGCCACACCGGGCTCCTCGAACGGAAATCTAGTCGCTGTGTAATCCCCGACTTCCACTCGCGTATCGTCCGGCCCCCTCAGCGTAACCCGCCAGTCATCGAAACCTTCGATGGCATCGACTCTGATTTCAATGGCCGGTGCGAAGTTGCCTGTCGTATACGTGCGAGCACTGATCGTATACTCATCGGGCAACAGAACACGAGTTTCTCCGCGGGACACAAAGTCACCACGCTGACCACGAAACGCGAGTCCATTCGCTCCGTCAAATTCAGGAACTGCATCGAATGGATTCTCATAGTATTCATCCAGCGTCAACTTGATCGGATCGACGGAATCGATAAATGAGGTGCCCTGAATATTCGCAGGAAAAACACCTGCCCCCAGATGGGTCCAGTTCAGGTTCCTGATAGCTTCACGAACTTCACCTGCAACTTCCGCCTGCATCTCAACATACGTTTCGGCACTACTTTCGTAGCTATACTCCAGATTTGTCTCTGTCGGATCATCGATCGAAGCAGCCGAAAAGTCGTTGATATTAACGACCCCGTCGCCTTCCCGAAGACCAAATCGAAAAATCCTGACGCCGGCAGGATCCTGTGTGCCCCGGTTTACGGTCGCTGAAATCGTTGCGCTAAAAACGCCGTCTGGATTTATCCCAGCCAAACTGTGCTCGGACGCAACCAACGACTGACTCGACTCGGTTCCAAAAATATTCAGCTGGCTGGAAAACTGAGCTGTCCCAACGGGGTCTGAAAATTCGTATGAAATTGCGGAGATATCCGATAGCGGCAACTCAACCGCAGGCTGACCAAATATCGAATCGCAATCGCAACCCAGCCAAACACCAACCGAAAGACTCAACACAAACTTGATCAAACGAACATATCTGGCAGCAATCATCACAACTGTCTCGCATCGAACGTGGAACACGAAGCGTTGAGTTTACCCCGGAATTTTACGAATTCAAACGGTTCATTCATCGCGGGGCTCATGAGCTGGCAACGCTTGCCGGAAGACCACCTCCCCCCACACAGTTGAGTTCGATTGTGCAGAGCGATAAAATCGGCGGAACGATCCGAAAAATGTTTCTTGTATATGGATTCCTTTTCGTCTGATGCCCTGTGGAGTTCGGCAAAAGTTGACCAAATCAAGAAAAAGCTCGTTAACCTTCAGCGAACGTGTCCGCTACCTTGGGTTGGTCTTTGCTCAGAGAGAGCAGTCGGTCCTCGCAGTTCTCATTCTGGTTTCGCTGATCGGCATCGGAGTTTGGGGCTGGCGGCATTCCGTTCGAGTCAATCAGATGATTGATATCGATCACAGGGCTGAACGTGCTGCAAAATTTCAAATAGACCTGAATAAGGCAACATGGCAGGAGATCAGCGCGTTGCCGGGAATTGGCCGTCGACTTGCCAAAGAAATTGTTGACTACCGGGACCAGGTCGGCTCGTTTTCCAGCAATGAAGCGATTCAATCGGTCTCGGGCATCGGGCCGCAGACCTTCGAGCAAATCGCCCCGTTTCTCCAGCCGAATTCGGGGGACCGCTCCCCTGCTCTTTCTACTCCCAGAACTGCCAGCAAAAATTGATGGTCGGCGATTGCATCTTGTGGGTGTCAAGTCGGTGTGCACGCGATAAACTGGCAGGTTGTCCCGCGCGAAGGTACGTGTGGGTACTTCTCTCGATTTCGGCAATTAGTTCCTCATGTTCAAGCTGTCTTCACCCTTCGCGCCCGCCGGTGATCAACCTCAGGCGATCGATTCTCTGGTCAAAAACATCAACGATGGAAAAAAGTTTCAGGCATTGATGGGAGTAACCGGATCCGGAAAAACGTTCACCATGGCGAACGTGATCCAACAGGTTCAAAAGCCCACGCTGGTGATTTCTCACAACAAGACGCTGGCGGCTCAGCTGTATGCCGAGTTCAAGGAATTCTTCCCCAACAACGCCGTTCACTACTTTGTCAGCTACTACGACTACTATCAGCCTGAAGCCTATATTCCTCAACGCGACATCTACATCGAGAAAGATGCGTCCATCAACGAGGACATCGATCGGCTCCGCTTGGCGACCACCAGTTCACTGGTCAGTCGAAAAGACGTCATCATCATCGCGAGCGTTTCCAGCATCTACGGTTTGGGGTCCCCTGAAGATTATCGAACGATGATGGTCGCATTGAAAGTTGGCGAAACGATCGATCGCGACAAGATGCTCGGCAAGTTTATCGATATTCAGTACCAGCGTAACGACATTGCCTTCGAACGATCCAAGTTTCGCGTCCGGGGAGATTCAGTCGAAATCTGGCCAGCGTACGAGGAATTCGCGTATCGAATCGAGTTCTGGGGCGACGAAATCGAGCAGATCTCCATCATCAAACCGCTCACGGGAGAAGTCATTTCGGGGCAGGATCAGATTTACATTTATCCCGCCAAGCACTTTGTCACCTCGGAAGACCGGATCTCGAACGCGGTTGGAAAGATCAAGCAAGAACTGAAAGAGCAGCTGACACAATTTCAGGAGCAGGGCAAACTGCTGGAGGCGCAGAGGCTGAACGCTCGCACGCGTTTCGATATCGAAATGTTGCAGAATGTGGGCCATTGCCCGGGCATCGAAAACTACAGCCGACACCTTGCCGGACGTGAAGAGGGTGAAACGCCCGAGACACTCTACAACTTCTTCCCCAAGGACTTCTTGTTGGTCATTGACGAATCGCACGTCACGATTTCTCAGATAGGAGCCATGTACGCAGGGGATCGCAGTCGCAAAGAGACGCTGGTCTCTCACGGGTTCAGACTTCCCAGCGCGATGGACAACCGACCGATGAAATTCGAGGAATGGGAAGATCGAATCAATCAGGTTGTTTACGTTTCAGCGACCCCCGGCGACTACGAACTTGAGCATACCGAAGGAGAAGTTGTCGAGCAGATTATTCGCCCGACCGGATTGCTCGATCCGATCGTGGAAGTCGTTCCTGCCGCTGGCCAGGTCGCTCATTTGCTGGAAGAAGCAAAAGCTCGCGTCGACGCGGGTGATCGAGTTCTGGTTACGGCGTTAACGAAACGATTGGCCGAAGATCTGTCCGCCTTCTTCTGTGAAAACGGTCTGTTAACCCGTTGGCTGCATAGTGAACTGGATGCGTTTGAGCGGGTCGAACTGCTGCGTGACTTGCGGCTGGGCCGGTACAACGTTCTGGTGGGCGTCAACCTGCTGCGTGAAGGCCTGGACCTGCCCGAAGTATCACTGGTCGGCATTCTGGACGCGGACAAACAGGGCTTCTTGCGCAGTGAAACTTCGCTGGTCCAGACAATTGGTCGAGCGGCACGTAATGAGAACGCCAAAGTAATCCTGTACGGCGATAAAGTCACCGAAGCGATGAAAAACGCGATTCAGGAAACAGCTCGACGCCGCGGTTTGCAGGAAGCCTATAACCGCGAGCATGGAATCAAACCGAAAACCGTCTACAAAGCGATCTCGGAAGGGATCGGGGCCGATTTAAAAACGCGTCAGGAAGCGACCGAGGCTGCGACGTCCGGGGACGACACGGTTTATATCACCGAGGAATACATCGCTGAGCTTGAAAAAGAGATGCTGACCGCTGCCGAGGAATTGGAATTTGAACGAGCCGGAATTCTTCGCGATCGAATCAGTCAATTGAAAGACGCGATCGGCAAACCGCTTTCCTCTGTCGAAACCGAGAGAAGCGGCAGCAAGAAAGGACGCAAGTCGAAAGGCCGGCGTCGTGGCGGTAAACGTTCAAAGGTTCCTCGCCCTCGAAAACAAACGTAGGGCTTCGTCAAACCGGATCCATTGGCGGATCTTGTTGCCTGAGCTGGACGGTCGCCGCCCGGGTTTAATGTCTCGCGACATCCCGCAGTCAATGTCTCGCGACAT
>CAYXWX010000005.1:55960-72662 GCA_964468915.1 uncultured Pirellulaceae bacterium | reverse complement strand
AATGTCTCGCGACATCCCGCAGTCAATGTCTCGCGACATTCCGCAGCTCGTCCTGCGTCACAAAATTATTTTTCTGCCAGTCCGGAAGCTGTCGACAACTACCGATCGGTGGTGTTCGAAGGCTGGCGGATTCACTTGCACGGATTTTTTTGAAATCGCGGAATTTTCCTGCAGCCCTTGATCCAGTATCACCAGTTGCCGCGAAAATCAGGCTGGCTTGCATTTCGGTCCCGTACCGCATTTTCCCGACGAAAAACGTCTGCATAAACCGCGCCAGAATTTTCTGGCAAAAAAACAGTCGCGAACCCGCTTGCCGCACCCTAGGTTTACTCACGCCGGCAAGCACTTGATCGAGTCTTGCGGGCGACTTTTCATCTCATCAATGACAAACGACTTCTCTGCCTATCGAGCGTGTGACCTCAAGCACCTGGTCAATCACGTTTTCGTAGTAATCGACGGATTGAACGCAGTTGCCTTCACGACCGATTGCAAGAGTCATTTGAATCGTTCGTTATCAGGCTCATAGACAACAGAGGCAACATGATGTCCGGCTCTTACATCGAAAAAAACAAACGCGTCTTGATCATCGATGACAATCCGTCCATCCACGAGGACTTTCGAAAGATTCTGATGCCAGATGATGATCTGGCAGAACTGGCCGAAGCTGCGGAAGCATTCTTTGGTGAATCGGACGTTTTCAGCGACGAACTGGGCGTGCAACTGGAATTCGCGCGTCAAGGAAAAGATGGCGTGGAAAGATGCGCCCACGCGATCCAAAGAGGCCGTCCATTCGCGCTTGCTTTTGTCGACATGAGAATGCCACCCGGCTGGGATGGGCTCCGAACGATCTGCGAACTTTGGAAAATCGACCCGAATCTTCAGGTTGTTATCTGTTCAGCGTATTCAGACCATTCATGGTCCGGAATCAGAAGGAAACTCGGCAACAGCGACCAGCTGCTGATTCTGAAGAAACCTTATGACAACGCAGAAGTCCTGCAGATGACCAGCGCGTTGATTGAGAAAAGACACTTGAGCGAGAAGGCCAGGTTTCGCGCCGAAGAGCTGGAAGCGGCCGTCAGGGATCGAACGCGTCACATGAACGAAGCAAAGCAGGACGCGCAGCTTTTGATTTCGTCCATTGGGTCGGTATTGATCTGGCTGAACGAAAAAGGTGAAGTCAAACACTGGAACCAGCGAAGCGAAGAGCTGTTCGGCATTTTCAGTGATGCAGCAATCGGCAGAAAATTTGACGAATTGCCAATCGACTGGGAGGACATGACGTCAATCAATCTTTTGATGTCAACTGAATCCAGTCGCGTTGATGCCGAATTTTTTGATGCGACCGGGAACCGTCGCGTTGTCGGCATGACAGGCTACAACGTCGCCGACAAGAGATTTCAGCGAGGAATTCTGATTCTTGGGGCCGAGCTGACGGAACAACGGCTGCGTGAATCTCAAGCGTTACAAACACAAAAACTTGAAGCAGTCGGCCAATTGGCAGCAGGCGTCGCGCATGAGATCAACACGCCGATGCAATACATCGGTGATAACCTCGATTATCTTGGTAAGGCCCTGGCTGCACTGGAGCCAACAATAGACGCATTGACTCAGTTGTCCTCGGCTGGATCGAATGCAGAATCGGAACGCGCAGCGATCATGAATGTGAGAGCAGCCGCAGAAGAACTGAAGGGTCGAAAACTACTTGACAATTTAATGGAGGCGATCACGGACTCACGGGGAGGCGTTCAGCATGTCACGAAAATCGTTCGAGCAATGAAAGAGTTTGCTCACCCTGGCCAAGAGGACAAGATTATCGTTGACATCAATAAAGCGCTTGACTCGACGATCGCAGTATCGACCAACGAATGGAAGTACATTGCCGACATTGAAACCAGCTACGACGAATCAGATCCAAAAGTGACCGCGTTCGCGGTCGAATTGAATCAGGTGTTTTTGAACATCCTGGTCAACGCTGCCCATGCGGTTGGAGAGGCAACAGACGAAGGAGCTCGCGGGAAAGGAAAGATTACGGTATCGACTGAGTCGTTGCATGATTCTGTCCGAATCGCGATCACAGATTCCGGCACGGGCATTCCCAACCATGTGAAGGCTCGGATCTTTGACCCGTTCTTCACGACCAAGGAGGTCGGCAAGGGCACCGGGCAGGGCCTTTCAATCGCTTACGCCGTCGTCGTTCAGAAACACGGTGGCCGGCTGTGGTGCGAGTCAACCTCAGGCGAAGGCACAACCTTCTACATCGAGATTCCCTTTAGCACTGACATTCGTGCCCATGTTGAATCGCCCGAAGCAACAAGCGATGCACCGTTACTGACCACAGTTTGATCTTGTTGCAACTGCTGGCTTGATCGCCGCGTATGAAACAACGCGTCGCCAGTCCTCCACCAAAAAGGAAATCTCAATGCGAGTCATGTTCGTTGATGACGAGCCTCAGATCCTCAAAGGCATCACTCGGATGCTGGATGTCGAGGAAATCGTGTGGGACGTGGAAACTGCCGTCGGCGGTGAAGAAGCGTTGGCCATTCTTGCCGATCTCGAAGTCGATGTCATGGTTTCTGAAATGAAAATGCAGGGCATGGACGGCGCTGAATTGCTGGAACGCGTCAGCAAACTATCTCCTTCGACCGTTCGAATCGTTCTTTCGGCTCAGTCTGACAAGCGGACTGTGTACCGAGCCGTTTCACCAATGCACCAGTATCTTTCCAAGCCCTGTGAGGCTGGACAACTGAAAGAAACGATTGAGCGATCTTGTTCGTTGCGGGACATTCTTGACACGGCGTCTTCGCATGAAATTATTGGTCGTGTCAGCAGCCTTCCCAGTCTTCCCGACATCTATCAGAAAGTGGTGGCTGAGATTGAATCTGAAAACGGCAGCATCGCCAACGTCGGCAAGCTGGTTTCTCGTGACCCCGCCATGACTGCCAAACTGTTGCAACTGGCGAACTCGACCATGTTCGGCCTCCGAACCAGAGTATCGTCTCCTGCTCAAGCGGCGGCGATGATCGGCATGGACGCACTTCAATCGCTGGTCCTGTCGGTCGCCGTTTTCAAGTCGTTCAAGAAATCGGAGGCCCGCGGCTGCTGTATCGAGTCTCTTTCCGATCACTGCTTTCGAGTCGGGAGTCTTGCAAAACGCATTGCAGACCACGAGGGTCTGGACAAAGAAATTGCCGGTGAGTGTTTTACAGCCGGATTACTTCATGACGTCGGCAAACTGGTCCTTGCCACCAAAACTCCTGATCAATTTTCTGCTGCAATTGAAAAATCGAAAATTGAGAACATTTCCACCGTGGATGCAGAGCAGGAACTCCTTGGGATCTCTCATGCTGGTGTCGGCGGGTACCTTTTGTCACTGTGGGGATTACCACAAAACATTGTGGAAGGAATTGCGTTCCACCATCGTCCCGACAAATGCAAAGGTGAAAAGTTCTCGGTTCCGGGAATCGTCTACGTTGCCAACCACATTATCGACAGCAACCAACAATCGGATGACAGTCAAGCGCGTTTCGAGGAATTCCTGACCGAGATGGAACTCGCGGATAAATATGTCCAATGGCTCAACTTTTATGATGGCAAAGAATCATCGGATACCGACATGGAACCGCAAGTCGCCGTTTGAAATTTGACTTTCGGTCTCAGAAATATCTTCGCGGAAGCAAGGCAATAGAATGAACAACTCAAAAACGATCACCCAACCGGCGACTCCAGCCAATGGGAAAACAGCAAATTTGTTGCTGGTTGATGATGATGCTGCGCTAACCAGAGGACTCAAAAGGTACCTTGATGATGACTTCAATGTGTTGACTGCAATCTGCCCCGCAGAAGCACACGTGATTATCTCGAAAGTACACATCGACCTGATCGTGTCAGACAACTTGATGACGGGGGCACTGGGCACTGAATTCCTGAAAGAAGTCCACCTGTCCCATCCACATATCAAACTACTGATGTTGAGCGGATACATGCCTGAAAACGCGGCTGATCGCGTAGTCGCCCAATATGGTGTCGAACAGGTTCTGACCAAACCATGCCCATCCGAGGTCGTCGTTGCCGCCATCAGAGAAGCTCTCGGACTGAAAGCCAGTTGAATTCGTGATGAAGAAGATTAATCAAAACGAAGTCAGCTTGCCACTGGTCAATCGGACGACCGCTGAACGCATCGGACGGCAGACCCCGTACTGGGTGCTTGCGGTCGCGTTGATAATCACCGTTGCCGCGTGGTGGCAAACGTCACGTCACTTCAAAAAACTGGAACACGAAAGATTCTCAAACCGAATCGCCCAGATCCGGAGCAAGATCGATGCTCGCATGTTGCAATACGAGCAGGTACTTCGCAGCGGCGTCGCATTGCATGAGTCCAGCACTGAAGTCACTCGGCAAGATTGGAAAATGTTTGTCGAGAAATGCGAAGTTCAAAAGTGGTTTCCCGGAATTCAAGCAATTGGCTTTGCCGTACCCGTGCAAA
Source organism: uncultured Pirellulaceae bacterium (assembly GCA_964468915.1). Lineage (GTDB taxonomy): Bacteria > Planctomycetota > Planctomycetia > Pirellulales > Pirellulaceae > Mariniblastus. The sequence continues at coordinate 68,179 of CAYXWX010000005.1, read as the reverse complement.
AAGCGGAACTCGCATCGTTTGAAGCTAGAATCCGCGACGAGGGATTCGTCGATTTTCATGTCAAGCCGACCAAGGATCGAAAGGAGTATACAGCGATCAAATACATCGAGCCTTTTGACTGGCGGAATAAACGAGCGTTCGGGTATGACATGTACTCCAATCCGGCTCGAAGGAAAGCCATGGATCGGGCCGTAGCCACAGGCACTGCGTCGATTTCAGGAAAGATCACACTTGTGCAGGAAACCGACAAGGATGTCCAGGCAGGAATTCTGTGTTACCTTCCGCTCTACGAAACCGGAGCAGAACGATCAAACGTCACCGAACGTCAACAGGCGTTGAAAGGATGGATTTACGCTGCATTCCGATGTGACGATTTGATGGCGGGGATTCTGGGGGACAATGCCAAAGAGCTGCGTCTGGAAATTTACGACGACGATAACATCGTGCCTGATCAGATTCTTTTTGACAGCCAGTCTCGCGTTGGGCAACCGGGAGCTCATTGGGTCTCGTCACGCGGCAACAGGGTGCTATCCGAAGTTGTTCCCATTGAGTTGTCCGGTCGTGATTGGACGTTGAGGCTGTCATCTCAGCCGGGATTTTTCTCGAAATCGGATGCCATCATCAGTTCTCTGGTCGGACTTGGCGGGACACTCATCAGCTTTCTGTTGTTTGTGGTCCTGATATCGATCACGCGGCAGCGAGAGAAAGCAATGCAATTAGCCAGGCGGATGACTACCGGATTGAGAGAAAGTGAACTGCACAACCGTGCGATTGTGGAGAACGCATCCGAAGCGATTCTGACGGTGAAACCGACTGGAGAAATATCTGCCGCCAATCGAGCTTCCCACCTCGTTTTTCGGTCCGAAAAATCGTTAACGGGAGAACGTTTCGATCGACTGATTGCTGATGCGGACCTCGATGAGATCGCGTACAAACCGCCACACAAAACCGGTCTGGAATTGGGCGTATCGGGTCAAGGACGCAGAATCGACGGTGAAGTCTTTCCATGCCGAGTGTCGGCTGACCGAGTCGAATCAAATGACAACACCTACTTCGTCGTCATTGTCCGTGATCAGACGGCTCGAGTCGAAGCTGCCGCAAAACTCGCTGAACAGAACAAAAAACTTGTTGACGCATCTCACCGCGCAGGGAAAGCCGAAGTCGCAACCGGGGTTCTGCACAACGTTGGCAATGTTCTTAACAGCGTAAACGTGTCTTCCAACATGTTGAAGCAACGCATCGAGGCAAGCCCTCTCATTTTCCTCGCGCAAGCCTCGGAAGTAATCGAAGAAAACAAACTTCGCATGGCCGAATTTTTCCAGACTGACGACCAAGGCAAACATTTTCCTCGATTGCTGAAACAACTGACCAACCGGTTGATAAAAGAGCGTGAATGCCAGCTCGAGGAAATTGACTCGCTGACAAATAACATCAACCACATCAAAGAAATCGTTTCGATGCAACAGGCGTCGACCAAACGAAGCGGAGTTCTGACACGCATCGTCGCAGATGAGCTGTTCGAGGATGCGATCAAGTTGAATGACTCGGAATGGCAATGGTATACGACAAAAATTGTCAAGGATTTTTCACACAAACCCACTTTGAATACACGCCGGCACGACGTGATTCAAATTCTGGTGAATTTGATTCGAAATTCCAATCAATCCATCGAAACCGCCGAAAACGAGAAGGGCGAAATTCGACTTTCTATTCGAGAGGTGGACGAGTGCGTGGAATTCGCAGTTAGTGACACTGGAATCGGGATCGCTCAGGAAAACATCGAAAACATCTTTCAGCATGGCTTTACGACCAAGGCAGAAGGCAATGGGTTTGGCCTGCACTCGTGCGCCAATGCCGCCCAACAGCTGGGGGGTAGTTTGAAAGTCCATAGCGACGGCGTCGGCAAGGGAGCAACTTTCACTCTATGCCTGCCGCTCGACTTGTCGAAACTGAAGGAGGACGAAACGACGTCAGAATCCAGCTCGGACTGCGAGTGCAAGACAGCGTTGCCATCTGGCAAATCGGCCTCAGTTCCAATCGCACTCATGGCCAGCGGAGATCCGTCGTTTGCGGTTCAAAGGCAGATCACCAGCTGATCACTTGGGTTCCGGAATCGCTGACTGACCGGAGAACGGTTCAGCGAACGAGGCATTTTCCTTGATTTTGAACAAAAAATCGGTTTGACTCAGCTCTTGATGGTTGTCCGCCGATTGCCTATACTCTGCGATTCAAATTTCTTGGAATTTCAGCGGCCAAGGCCGCTTCAGACCGATGACGATTGATAAAAGCCTTAAAATTAAAGCCGGTTCCGTGAAGATGCGGAATGTTTTGACTCGTGCTGAACGAATTACCAAATTGGTCGAGGCCGATCGCTGGAGCGAAGGCGATCCTGTGTACGGGATCCCCAAGGTGCGTGTCGTCAAGATCTCGCTGAAGAAGAAAAAGAAAGTCAAAAAGGCGGACGACGAAGACGGAAAGTAGTCTTCTGGCGGCGGACACCGTCAATGCTGGTGCTTTTTCAAGGCTACCCAAGTTCAAGACCGCAGTACCATGCTGCGGTTTTTTGCTGCGCGAATCTCCGCTTGAAGTTAGCCTGGACATTTCATCTGGGATGCAGGCCGTAACACGCAAACCATTGCCATGCCGGAACCTCGGCCTCGGTTTTGATTAGGTTCAAATCGACCGAGTGTGTCTGAAAACTCTCGGGTTTGCAAAGTGACGGCAGTGTTTTCGAGGCCTTGTTACCGGCCGACAAACTATCCGGGTTACGCGGCTTTGCGGATCTCATGAACCTGCTGATCGGCTTCACCCACGACCGATTGCTGGTCCTGTTGATACAGGATTTCTGTCGAGCCCTGTCGCCAGCTTGCTTTTGCGTTACCCAGCGTCCACCGAACACCACAAAAACGATCCTCCTCGAACAAGTAGGTCTCGCGACAATCATTCGACGACAACCCAGTTAACAAACCGAGTTGCTCAAAGGCTTGCTTACGAAACCGTGCAAGTTCCAGTTTCAGAACGTTCTGGTTTGCATTTGCCATTAACGACATCTCTGGGACAATGAAATATGGACAGGAGGGCCGGTGGACAAACCAAACCGTCCCTCCGTCCCTGTTGGTTAATCGACGCCACTCGTGGCAAGATGTGACGGTCGCTATGGCAATCGTTAAAGTCTGCCACGAATACCGAGAATTCCTGCCAATATCGACTTGCTCGAAACGAATCATAAAGTGTCAAAACGGCCCAAAGCCGCAAGTTTTCGTTCGTTTTGAACAGAAATTGCCTTGTGTCACGCAAGAAACTACCATACCGCCGAAGCGTTTTATTTTTGCAGATTTATTCAGGTCAAAGTTTATGCATCAACCGGGTACTCACTTGATGGTCAATTACCGCTGGTACCAACATCATGGGATCAGTCTTGGAGACGGTCGTGTCGTGCACTTTGGTCGAGGCGTTTTTGATATGGACAACGCCCGCATTGAGGTCGTGTCCGAGCAGGTATTCGCGGGTGGCAGGCCGATCTGCGTCGTCGATTCTTCTGTCAGTTTCGAGCCAGAAGTTGTTCTGCAGCGAGCACTCGACCGTGTTGGCGAGGGTGGCTATGAGCTGTTTGAGAACAACTGCGAGCATTTTGTACATTGGTGCCGCTCAGGAGAAATGGCCAGTCAACAAGCATCAATGTACGAAACAATGATTCGCCAATCTGCTGCGGCCGGTACTCGTGCAACGATTGGCCGACAACTGGTGGCTGCGTCTCTCAAAACGCTTCCGAGTATTGCTGCTCGTGGAACGGCGACTGCTGCGTTGGTCGCGGACGCGGCTCAAACCGTCAGTGAGATTGTTGCAACCTCAGCCGGTTGTGAGAAAAACAAATCCAGACGGATCGGCAAAAAAGTCGGATTCGGCTCGTCCGCAACGTTAGGCTTCGCGTTGGGTGGGCCTGCCGGTGCGGCGATCACCGTCGGATACTGGGCTGTTGGGCAGGCCATTGGTAAGACCGCCGTCAACAAGACTCAGGACATGATAAAAAACGTGGCTACTCGATAGGTTGGATTGATCGATGGTATGATGGGGGCGAGCGAATTCGCTTCGCGCGGTTGACGAATGGCCGTGCCTCAAAGAAAACACCTCGTTTCAACAAGCCAACCCTATGATGACTCTTGTCGCCGCCTGTGCTTTTGGGTTGGAAGCGGTCGTCAAACGCGAACTGATCGCCCTCGGCCATGATGCGAAGGTTGCTCAACCTGGCCGAGTCGAATTCTTCGGGAACTGGGCGGATGTATGCCGAGCCAACCTCTGGCTGCGAACCGCAGATCGAGTCCTGATCAAGGTCCTTGAGTTCCCCGCTGCCGATTTTGATGCACTCTTTGAGACCGTCAAAGATCACGACTGGTCGGAACTGATTGCAGCGGACGCGGCGTTTCCGGTGACAGGGCGTTCAAGGCTTTCTCAGCTTAGTAGTGTTCCCGCGATTCAACGAACCGTGAAGAAAGCAATCGTTGAAGGCCTGAAGCGTGCATACGCGACGGACAATCTTCCCGAAACTGGCCCGACCTACAAAATTGATGTTGCGCTGTTGAATGACGTGGCGCAGTTGACGCTCGACACAACCGGAGACAGCCTGCACAAACGTGGATATCGAAAGCTGACTGGGCGAGCCCCGATCAAGGAGACACTGGCCGCCGCACTGGTCGACCTGAGCGTTTGGAAACCCGAGCGTATGCTGATCGATCCCTTTTGTGGAACGGGTACGATTGCGATCGAAGCCGCCATCATCGGGATGAAGATCGCTCCCGGATTGAACCGTACGTTCGCCTGTTCGCACTGGAGCCAGATTTCGCCTTCGGTCTGGTCTGAAGCCATCGACCGTGCAAGATCAAAAACAAGAGACGATGTGGATCTGCAGATCATCGGTTCAGACATCGACGCCGAAGCGTTGGAGATGGCCCGATATCACGCGAAGCAGGCCGGAGTTGATCGGCAGATTCATTTTCGTCAACAGGCATTTCATGAACTGAAAAGTCAGCAAAAATTCGGTTGCATCATTACCAACCCTCCCTACGGCGAACGCTTGGAGGACTTGCGTTCCGTCCAGCCACTCTACGAGACCTTTCCTGGCATTCTGCAAAAACTGGATACCTGGTCTTTGTTTGTGATCACCAATGTGCCCGGCGTGGAAAAGATTTTCCAACGTCGCGCCAACCGGCGGCGCAAGCTGTTCAACGGGCGAATCGAGTGCACGTATTATCAGTATCTTGGGCCTCGCCCACCCAAGGGCTATTTCGATGACGACTATGTTGAGCCTGAACCTGAACCTTCGACCTCAAACGTCAATGCAAAAACCTCACAATCGCCTCAGCTGACGACTGAAACAGCATCCAGCCCCAATCTTGCTAATCAGAGCAAGCACGCCAACGCAGATTCTCCCATTTTTGGTGGTCTTCAGTCAAAAGATCACCAGCAGGCAGCGCTGTTTCGCAGTCGTCTGTTAAAACGGGCCCGACATTTGCGACGCTGGCCGACAAAGCGGGGTATCACGTGCTTTCGTTTATACGATCGAGACATTCCTGAAATACCGCTTGTCGTTGATCGCTACGAAGACAACTTGCATATCACGGAATACGAACGCCCTCACGAGCGAGAACTGGGACGGCACGCGGCATGGCTTGAGCTGATGCGAACAACAGCTGCTGAAACATTAGAAGTTGATGTAGAACGAACTCATTTGAAATCGCGAGATCACGATTCACGGCAGTATGAAAAAGTTGCCAACCAACGGCAACGAATCGAAGTTGAAGAAGCGGGCCTGAAATTCCTGGTTAACTTGACCGACTATGTGGATACAGGGCTTTTTCTGGATCATCGCAACACTCGATTGATGGTACACAGCGAGGCAAACGGCACGCGATTCCTGAACCTGTTTGCCTACACGGGTTCGTTCACGGTGTATGCAGCGGATGCAGATGCCGACTCGACGGTGACGGTCGATCTATCCAAAAACTATCTGCAGTGGGCTCAGGATAACTTGAAGATCAATGGACTGCTGGGGCCCGAGCACAAATTCATCGACATGGACTGCATGGCCTACCTTGAGCGAGCTGTTGCAAAGAAAAGTAAGTTCGATCTGATCGTGGTTGATCCTCCCACGTTTTCCAACAGCAAACGCACCGAAGAAGACTGGGACGTTCAGCAGCGGCATGTTGAGATGCTCAATCTGATTGCTCAGATCTTGACTCCGGAGGGAGTCGTCTACTTTTCCACGAATTTTCGCCGTTTCAAATTTGATGAAGCGAACCTTGTCGGGTTTGAAGCGATCCATGAAATCAGCCGCCAAACTGTCCCGGAAGATTTCCGAAACAAACGCATCCACCGCTGCTGGCGAATGGTGAAAGCTGCGGAGTGAGCGTCCAGAATGGCTCGATGAAATACCGATTTTGCCGGACTTTCGCGTGTCGTCATGACCTCTCAATGCTCGTTCAGTAGTATAATACGATTGACAGATGACGTTGCGCGATACGGTCGCGACCGACTTCAGTTCATGATTTGGTCAGACGTTTCAAATTGCTGAGGATTCACGATGCAAGAAGAGTTGAAACATATGCTGAAAGCTCGCCCCTTTGTCGCGTTCACGGTAGTCATGTCGGATGGCACGCATATCACCATCAAGCATCCCGAAACTGCACTGTTGACCAAACACTGGCTCTATGTGACCACAGACGGCGGGGAAACAACGGAGCACCTATATCTTTTGCACGTGACGCGGCTGCAGCGCACACAAACGGATGCTGCGTAATCTCTGTTGCCTGGTTTCTCAGAATTTCATGAACCGCGTGACAAGTTGCCACGTACCACTGCCGGCGCGTGTGGCTGCTTCGTGTCGGATAATCCGCATGACCGTCATTCCTTCGCGCCATCCGCGTGTTTCGTGAGTTTTTCTCGCTGATCCGGCTAAACTCAGCACCCTTGAGAGACACTGTCACCGTTAGAATCCGCTTGTCAAATTCTGCTTTCCCAAGGAAAAATGCAGGTTTTAGCTTTCCTTGGACTGATTTTGTCCTAACTTTAGCTGAAGTCGTGAAAAGTCAACGAATGTTGGCGGCGATGCCCTACGGCAACGATTTGGCGACTTCCACTGAAACGATTCGCGCGGCGTCCTGCCAGACAGCGGATTGATGAAGAATACTGGAGTACCCCAAGATGAATCGTACTTACAAAACTTTGATCGCCGGCCTTTGCGCGGTAACCCTGTTGGGATCGATGCCTGAAACGGCGGAGGCTGGTCCATTGCTGGATTGGTTACGCGGACGCCGAAGCTGTCTTCGCCCGGCGCAGCCCGTTGCCAACAACTGCAACACGTGCGCGGCGACTCCTCAAGTTGCAAACTACACACCGAATGCTTACGGGCTGCAACCCGGTCAGTGCATGAGAACTTGCCAGCAAACATGCTCACGCGTGGTTGTGAACTACGTTCCTCATACGGCCTATCGAACCAATTGGAAACAGGTTCCCGTTACGCAGTACAAGCCGGTAACCAACACGGATCCGTGCACTGGTTGCACGGTCACCTGCATGAAACCGTGCACGACCTATACCTATCAGTGCCAGCGTGTGCCCTACACGACTTACCGTCCCGTCTACCGCACAGAAACTTACAAGGTACCGGTCACCACAATCACCAACGATTGTGCAACCGGCAACTGCGGAGGCTGTCCGACAGGAACATGCGGCGGAACGACTGCACCAGCGGTCAACTACGCTCCAACCTCAGCGGTTACCTATGGTGCACCGACCTATTCGACCCAGCCCGCGACAACCTACAACGCTCCCTCAGGAAGCCTGTCGACTGGCGGTGGTTATCAGGCGAGCCCGACCCCAGCGGCTCCAGCCGATATCACTCCATCACTGAACAACATCAATCCGCAAGGTTCAAACCTTCGTCGGCCCGTGATCGACCAGATTCACGCTCAGGCAAGTAATCGTATCTCTCGTGAGCGACCGACGGTTGCCAGCGTGACTGAGCGTATTTCGAATTCGACGGTCCGTCGGCAGTTCGCATACTCGCCCGTCCGTTTTGCCAGTCATCGGACGCTTGCGGAAGATGTTCGCGACGTGAACCAAGCAGAGTCACGATCGACCTACGAGGGGAAATTCAAAGCGGTCAAGCGAACGACTAACGTTAACAGTGGCTGGGAAACCGTCAAGTAACTTTGGTTGCCTGCTGATTCACAGCACACTTTCGCCAATTCACGAGCGGAGCCTGGTCAGGTTCCGCTCTTTTAATTGCGCTGCAAGATTTTCTTTCTTGCTATTACAAACCAGTTGAGCACCAGCTGCTGGATTCCTGTGAAGCAAAACGAAACAAGCAACAGGATCCAGATAGGCACTTTTTGCCAGTAAGCCGAATGCGCGATTTTTCGTCGCAGTTCATTCGCCGTCGAATTTTCCAACAAACGTGAAAGCTGGCTGCGGCACGATGCATAGCCATCGCAAATCGCAAAGTCCGCATGGGCTGATTCCCACGCCTGATAGTCTTTTGGCTTCCCGGTCAACTCGCGAAATGGCACTGACAGCCCCTCGCCACTGGAACCATAAAACCAGCCGCGACACAATTCCCATCCTTGCCGGTGCTTCGCCAGGTAAAGTTCACGACCGTCCATGAACTCGGGCATTTTTTCAGAGTCAATCGACTTTGCAATCCTCACGGGAACAGGATGGGACGGGTCAAGATAAAATTTTGGCACCTTCGGCTGCTGGTAAGTCAAAGGTTCCCGTGTCCAGATCGTCTGGTATCCGTTGATCGGGATCTGCCACAAAGCGATCGAGCATGCGACGAACGCGGTGATCGCCATGGTTTGAGTGATCGTGATTTTTGGCAGGTTCACGTGTTCAGACGATCGTCGGTTAAGAATTCCGGGCTTTGAACAGCCGAGCTGGGAGCCAGATCATTCAAGCGTGCGTTTCTGTTTTTACTAGGCTTTGTTCCAACTGAAGATTAGGGTTGACCGCCCGAATCATCATTCCGTGAGCCTCAAAAGCAAAAAATACAACGAGACCCCCCGCAAGTAACAACCCTAAAAACGAGTTGGAACAAAGCACTCGTCGGTTCTGCAGCCTTTAGGCGACCTTGCCAATCGAACGTAGATAGTCAACGACTTGGTCTGCCAACTGTTCGACAGGTTGATCCCCCGCAAGATGAACCTCGGGCTTGTCCGGCGCTTCGTAGGGCGCATCGATACCAGTAAATCCCTTGATCTCGCCCGCTCTGGCTTTTTTGTACAACCCTTTTGGATCACGCTGTTCGCAAATTTCGATCGGAGTATCAACAAAAACTTCGACAAAATCCGTTGCGTTACCCTTTTCGATGACCGTTTTTCGTACGCGATTTCGGTCTTCGCGATAAGGGCTGACGAATGCCGTGAGAGCTAACATCCCGGTGGAGCAAAGAATTTCTCCCACGCAACCAATCCGCCGGATATTCTCCTCGCGATCCTGAGCCCCGAAACCTAATCCGAAACGCCTGGCGAATTCGTCACCATGCGTTGGAGCCAGTAATTCCGGGCTGGCGTTCAAGCCGTGGCGAATATTGTCGCCGTCGAGCACGAAGCTGCGTGCGCCGATCTCATGAAGCTTTGCATCCACGCAATTGGCGACCGTACTTTTACCGCTGCCACTGAGTCCGGTAAACCAGACGACGCACCCGCGGGCTCGTTCAACGGTTTGATCGTGCCAGGTAACAAGAGTTTTTTCATTCGACATTGTTGATCAGCTTTCAATTCCCGCGAACTCGCACAAGTTGGATTGCAAAACCGGTTGTGGGCAGCTCCAGACCAGAAAGAACATCGCTTCGCGGCACCAACGCTCTACCGGATGCCCCTGAACATAACCGCCTCCCTTGGCTGCAACCAGAGCAGCTTGAGTCGCCCTGAGTACAAACGAATTCGCGGCTGCGCGAAGCTGTTGAGCTGAACAGCCGACTGTTTCCGGGGCAGTCCCGCCCGCCAAAGCCAATAAACTGTTCGTTAAGTCTGTCAGCTGCTGCCGCAAAGCGTCGCTGGTTGAACGCAAATCTTCACGGCGTTGCGATTCGTTGTGAATAAACTCGACCGCTGCAGCCGCAAGCCCGATCGCGAGCGTCGACGTTTGCAAACCTCCAGTTCCGCCACCTTTCCCGCTGGAAAGAACGGCTTGCTTCGGGCCGGCAATCACGAACTTGGCTTCGATGAAAACTTTGCCGCACTTAATGGCTCCGGTTTGGCTGGCGGATAATGCCATCAGTTGATTACCCGGCTCGACCACGACTCCCGGCAGCGTTTTGTCTACCGCAAACAGGACCTGACCGCCGTCATCCTGCTCGGCACCCATCACCAGCCAGTCCGCTCCGCAACCTCCAGTACACCACGGACTGTACCCGTCGATCACGAAGCCGCCTTCGGTCGCTTCAGCATGCAAGACGGGCTTGCCCAGATGTCTGCGACTGGTGGTCAGATGAGAAATCGCAACCGTTGATGTACTGTTGCCCGAAACCAGCTGCGGCAGGACTTCGCGACGAAGATACTCGTTAGGCGTCCCCGCGACACGGCGCAAAGCGCTGACTTGTTGAGTGAGGATAAACGTAGTGGTCAGGCACGCGGCAGAAAGCTGAAGATACCCGCGAGCGATATCAGCTTCGCTCCAGCCAAGCCCTCCGGCTTCTGCAGGCACAAACCAGCGATAAACTCCTGCTTCGGCACACAGACGCAGCTTTTCGCCCGGCCATGCGTCCGCGCTGGATTCTGCGCCTGCCGATGGTGTCATCAGGCTCAGCTGGTCGCACAGCTGACGCATTTCGCTTGAAGTCGGAGACTCGATCATCTGGGACACTTGAAATGAAAAATTAAACTTTACGGGGCACGTGAAATCGCTCCCACGGATGATCCACACCGCCATCCATGACTTTGCTTCAAAGTGTTGGTCTGACTTGCTCTGGCAGTATTCGAGGAGCGTTGTTTGGATTAAATTGTAACACCGTTGAAGCGTTCGAGCGAATCCGGCTCGAACCCATCCTTTAACCAGTTACCCAGCGACCACGACTCATGCCGATGCAAATTAAACCTGCCGCCGATTGTCAATTCGATATTCTTTCATTGGGCGAGGTCATGCTTCGGCTCGATCCCGGTGAAGGACGCGTGCGAACGGCTCGCAATTTCGAAGTCTGGGAAGGTGGCGGCGAATACAATGTCGCACGTGGTCTGCGACGCTGTTTCGGCCTGCGAGGCGCCGTGGTTTCTGCATTTGCGAAGAACGATGTCGGTTACCTGTTGGAAAATCTGATCCTGACCGGTGGCGTCGACATGAGCCATTGCAAGTGGATGGACTTTGATGGAGTCGGCCGTGCAACGCGCAACGGACTGAACTTCACCGAGCGAGGCTATGGAATTCGTGCTGCGTTGGGAACGATCGATCGCGGGCACACCGCAGCATCGCAGCTGAAAAAAGGCGACATTGACTGGGATCACATTTTCGGTGAGCAAGGTGTTCGCTGGTTCCACACAGGCGGAATCTACGCAGCATTATCCGAAACGACGCCTGATGTCATCTCGGAGGCCCTCCAGTCGGCCAAGAAGCACGGCACGATCACCTCGTACGACCTGAACTTTCGCAGCAGTTTGTGGAAAGAGTTTGGCGGCAAGGAAAACTGCCAGAAGGTAAACCGATCTCTGGCACCCTACGTGGATGTCATGATTGGTAATGAAGAAGACTTCACCGCCTGCCTTGGCCTGCATGTTGAGGGACTGGACGATCAGATGAAGGAGTTGCCGATCGAAGGGTACAAAAAGATGATCGCGGAAGCGACCAGCCAGTTCCCGAATTTCCAGGCAATCGCAACAACTTTGCGAACCGTCAAAACGGCAACCATCAATAGTTGGGGTGCTTTATGCTGGCAGGACGGCGAGCTTAATCAGGCGACTCACCGGGAAGATTTGGAGATTTTTGATCGCGTGGGCGGAGGAGACAGTTTTGCGTCCGGGCTGATTTACGGTTTCCTGACAACGGGCGATGCTCAGAAAGCCGTCGAATACGGTGCCGCTCATGGCGCACTTGCGATGACGACAGCCGGAGATACCACGATGGCTCGCCTTGAAGAAGTCGAAGCCCTGATGGCAGGCGATAGCGCACGAGTCAAACGTTAGGCAGCGTGATTTCAGGCAGCGTGATTTCAGGCAGCGTGATTTCAGGCAG
>CAYXWX010000005.1:0-55860 GCA_964468915.1 uncultured Pirellulaceae bacterium | reverse complement strand
TCAGGCGGGTTGGAGGAACGTCGATCATTTGGTTGTCAGGCGGTTCCACTACGCCATGCTTACAATAATCGAACGATGCTTGCGGTTACGAACGATTCTCGGCGCACCACGCCGCTGGCTGAACCGCTTCGAACGGATGATTTACACGTAACGACCTTCCAATCCCGAGATAAGTCCATGAAACGTTACGCCGGATTAATCAGAGACACGTGGTGGCTTTGGATCGTTATGTTTGGAGGGGGTCTGCTTGCGGGCTACTTCCAACCTGTTTTCTTCACCTCGATCCCAATCATCTTGTTCGCTTTTTTTTACTTCGGACTGATGCGATACAACGCCGAGGGTGAACTGACTCCGTTTGATCAGGACTCGGGTGGTGACTAACGAAAACAACTTTGGTCAGGATATTCGATTCCTCGCGAAGCATGTCAATCCTATCGTCTTGAGCAATTCCGACGGATCGAAAATGGCTTGCGTCCCCGAATGGCAGGGGCGAATCATGACCTCGACCGCAGCGGGGGACGAAGGTCAGAGCTTCGGTTATCTCAACTACGATGTGATCGATCGCAACGAACTTGACCCCGTCATCAACTTGTACGGTGGAGAGGATCGAATTTGGATCTCACCGGAAGGCGGACAGTTTTCCGTGTTTTTTGATCCCGGTGTCGCTCTGGAGTTCTCCAATTGGCGAACTCCTGCTTGCATTGACACGGAACCCTATGAAGTGGTGGATCAGAGTGAACAGAGCGTTGATTTTCGCAAGCGTGCCTCGCTAACCAACTGGAGCAACTTCACCTATCTGATACAGATCGATCGCAAAGTCGTTCTGCTGTCGGCGGGGGACGTGGAAAACAGCATAGGACCTTCCCTCGACGGGATCCAGTTTGTCGGTCACGAGAGCCAGAACAAATTCACCAACGCTGGTGATCAATCGTGGGGACCGAAGACCGGAATGCCGGCCGGCTGGGTGATCTGCATGAACAAGCCGTCGCCTGACGCAACGATCGTCGTGCCATTCCAAACAGGTTCTACAGAAGAACTCGGCAAGGTCGTCGAATCCGATTACTTTGGAGCCCTGAACGAACAAAGGCTGCAGGTTGATCAAAATGCAGGTTTAATCTTCTTTCTGGGCGACGGAGATTTACGCAGCAAGCTGGGGGTGTCCCCGCAACGTACCACGGGCCGGTTGGGCAGCTGGGATGCACAGCGGGGAATTTTTTCAGTTGTGGATTTCAATATGCCTCCAGCGCCCAATGGTTACACCAATAACTTGTGGGAGATGCAGGACGACCCGTTTTGTGGTGACGCATTGAATACTTACAACGACGGTCCAAACGACTCGGGCGAGAAGTTCGGTGGCTTTTTTGAGCTGGAAACGATGGGACCGGCACTTGGCTTGAAGCCGGGCGAATCGGGAACGCATATTCATCGAACCATGCGCTTTGAGGGAGATCGAGACGCAATTGATCGTCTGGCGAAGCACGTTTTTGGAGTCGATTTGGATGAGATCGAGTCAAAAGTGGGCCTGTAGTTTGACGGCAAGACACGCAGATTGTCCCACGCGATTCATGGTGTCTGCGATCTAGCTGGCCTGACGCCGCATTTCTCTACCCGCAGCGAAACAACGCTGGGCAAAAATTGTTAACATATTGTTTCGCAGGCCATTCTTTCTCAGGTGCCCCCCAATGCTGCTCGGTTTAATCAGTTCCCGCGTTCGAATTTTGAAAACTTCGTTTCCAGTTTTCATTTGCGCGTTTGCCATTTCGGCCAGTCTCGCTGCGGATGAACTGGCAAACGACGCTGTCGCTTCGGGCAAACAGCCGAACATTCTGTTCATGATGTCTGATGATCACACGACTACCGGCATTGGATGTTACGGAGGGCGCCTTGCCGCATTGAACCCGACGCCCAATATCGATCGACTTGCCGCCGAAGGAGTCCGTCTGGAAAACTGCTTTTGCACTAACAGCATTTGCACCCCCAGTCGCGCGACGATCATGACGGGACAGTATTCTCACAAGAATGGCGTGACGACGCTGATTCAACAGCTGCCACCTGAAAAGCAAACACTGCCAAGGCTGATCAAAGACGCAGGGTATGAAACCGCCATGATTGGAAAATGGCACCTGAAGGCAGAACCGAAGGTGTACGACTACTACTGTGTGTTTCCCGGGCAGGGCTTCTATCACAATCCACAGTTTCGAATCCGAGGCCCCGAGCCATGGCCCAAAAATCAAATCCGAGTCAACAAGCACTCGTCCGACGCAGTCACTGACATCTCATTGAAATGGTTGAAGAACCGCAAACAGAAAGACAAACCGTTTTTTCTGATGCATCACTTCAAGGCTCCGCATGACAACTTTGAAAATGCCGAGAAGTATGACTTTCTTTATGAAGACGATGTCATCCCAGAGCCCGCTAGTCTTCGTGACCGAGCCAATCATGGCCCTGCCGGTCAAGAACTGTACGGCACCAGCGTTTCGAAACGCAACGAACGACGTAATATGGGGCATCACATGTTTGTCGACGAAAATCTCTCAGACGAGGAATACACTCGGGTCAGCTACCAACGATACATCAAAAAATTTCTGAGAACCGTAAAAGGTGTTGATGACAACGTCGGACGTCTGATCCAACATTTAGAATCGACGGGGGAACTGGAAAACACAATCGTCATCTACACCGCCGACCAGGGATTCATGCTTGGCGAGCACGATTACATTGACAAGCGGTGGATGTACGAGGAATCTCTGAAGATGCCGTTCATCATCCGCTACCCCAGTCGTTTCAAACCCGCAACGGTCAATGAGGACATGATCAACAACGTCGACTTCGCTCCGACACTGATCGAGCTTTCCGGTAATGAGTCGGCAATCGAAAATCTTCCTGAAGACCGGGCGTTTCAGGGGCGTAGTTTCGTTTCGAACCTCGAAGGCAATACTCCCAGCGACTGGAGAACCGCTTCCTACTATCGCTACTTCATGCACATGGAGCACCACGACAATCCGGCTCACTTTGGTATCAGGACCCGAGACTACAAACTGATCTTCTTTTACGGCCTGCGTCTGAATGACGATTGGCACTACAAACTCGATGGACTCGAACCGACCGCTCCCTACTGGGAACTGTACGATTTGAAGAAGGATCCGAACGAGCGGAACAACGTCGTTAATGACCCCAGTTACGCCGAAAAACTGACTGAGCTACGTAAGCAACTCTACGATTTGAAGACAGAGGTCGGCGACACGGACGAGGAATACCCACAGGTTCGCGCGTTAATGGAAACGGTCCGGTAGTGCTTTGTTCCAACTGAAGATTAGGGTTGACCGACCGAATCACCATTCCGTGAGCCTCAGAAGCAAAAAATAAAACGAGATCCTCCGCAAGTAACAACCCTGAAAATAAGTTGGAACAAAGCAGTAGTGCATCTTGCACTTCTTCAAACTCAACTGAACCAGCCTTTTTTGTTTAACTTTTCCAACGCGGTTTCTTCATCCGGATCAATTTCAAACACTTTTTCCAGACGCATCAGCTTGAAGACCTCAGCCACGTTCTCAGTGATGTCGGTAATTCGGAGTGCAACATTTTTCTCCTTGCACTTTTTTCCGAATGAAATCAGCTTGCCAATCATGGCCGAGGACATGAACCCGACGTTCTTAAAGTTCAGTATGATTCGATCGTTCGCTTTTTCGTTCAGCAGATTGACCAGTTCATTGCCCAACGATTCAATCCGAGACTCGTCAATAATCCGAACGTCTTGAAAGTAGGCGATCAGTACGTCACCTTCAGATCGAGTCAGCAAAGTTGCCATCGAAAATCACCGTTTAGTTCGATAAGTCAGTCAGTCATCAAGCAGACGGTCGGCTTGATTCGTTGACAAAGCGGTACGGCTTTGTCGGAACAAAATTTTACGCGACCATTCAAGATTGTAAAGCAACCAGGAATTCGATGCGTGTGCTTATCTTCGAATGGATGACCAGCGGTGGACTGTGGTATGACGGTGAGAGCCCGGACGCCGACTGCCCCATCCAAAAGCAGGGCATGTCGATGTTGTTGGCTGCCACCGAGGATTTTCGCCAGATCGGACACGACGTCGTAACGCTGCTGGACCGTAGAATCAAACCAACATCGAGTTTCAGCGGCCCGATCAAATGGGTCGAATCGTCCCAATCATTGATCGATCAACTGAAATCATCTGCTATAACAGCAGACGCGATTTTGTTGATTGCTCCCGAGAGCGACAATTGCCTTCTGCAGTTGCATGATTGGCTGACCGGTCATGAGTCAACGATCATCAGTCCCGACCGATCCTTCGTCCAGCTGACCACAAATAAAACTGCCACCGCTGACTTTTTGCGTGAAAACGGCGTATGCGTTCCTGCTGGATCCATTCTTGAAAAACAAAACGAAGATTCAAGTTTCTCATTTCCAGTCGTTGTCAAGCCTGACGATGGCGCAGGAAGCGACTCGATTCAGTTTGCCGAATCGGCTGACGAGATCGCATGGCCAACCAACCCTTGCAAGTACCGCATCGAGCAGTATATCGCCGGAAGGCCAGCCAGCGTCAGCGTGATTGCCAGCGACGGTCCGGTCGTCCTCCTGCCACCAACCGGCCAGTGCTTTGACGCGCAGCCGATAGGACACTATGTCGAAGCGGATCTTTCGCTTCCCGAGGATATTGCCAGGCGAGCGAATCGGCTTGCCAACCATTGTGTTAACGCACTGCCGCCAACACGAGGCTATTTTGGAATCGATATGGTCATCGCTGATGACGGGCCCGAGTTTGACAGCGTGATTGAAATCAACCCTCGACTGACGTGCAGCTACGTCTACCTGAGGGATGTCGTACCGCAGAACATGGCTTACACGATGCTGAAATGCGTCGCCAAATGAATGTCTTTGACTTGCTTTTGGCCCGTTTTACGACGAGCGTTCCAATCGGTTAGAATGAAGCTTCGTAGTCCGACGTACCACGATTTGCTCAATCAATATGAACCTGATCGCATCTGACTCACCTGATCGTGAAAATCCCGCCAGCGGGGACGGCTATCAGGTTGTCGCGCTTCGCTATCGACCTCAGGCTTTTGAAGACCTCGTCGGACAGGGACATATCGCAACGGCGTTATCGAACGCCATCAAGCAGAGCCGAGTCGGTCACGCGTATCTGTTCACGGGTGCTCGAGGGGTCGGGAAAACATCCTCGGCTCGGATTTTTGCCAAATGCCTGAATTGCGAAAAAGGCCCGACGATCACGCCATGCAATGCGTGTGACATCTGCGCAGCGGTGTCAACAGGCGAAGACGTTGATGTGCTGGAAATCGATGGTGCCAGCAATCGAGGAATTGACGAGATCCGCCAGCTGCGATCCAACGCGGCGATCCGCCCCAGTCGTGGCCGTTTCAAGATCTACATTATTGACGAAGTCCACATGCTGACCCAGCAAGCCTTCAACGCGCTGCTGAAGACGCTGGAGGAGCCGCCGGGACACGTCAAATTCATTTTCTGTACCACGGATCCGCAGAAAATACCGATCACGGTCCTTTCACGCTGCCAGCGTTTCGATTTCTCGCCAGTTCAACCGAATGAAATTGCAGGACGACTGAACGAGATTGCGACCAACGAAGGTGTCACCGCCGACGAACAGGCATTGGCATTGCTGGCCCGACGAGCCAACGGTTCCATGCGAGACAGTCAATCGTTGCTGGAGCAGCTGTTTTCATTCTGCGATAAAACCATTTCTGTCGAGGAAGTCCACCAGCTGCTGGGAACTTCTGACATTGCTCGGATCGCAGAAATTGCTGCCGCAATGGCCGCCAAGGATTCGTCCGCGACGCTGCGGCTGATCCACCAGACGATATCCGAAGGAAGCGACGCAGGGCAGATTGCTGAACAACTGCTTGGGTATTTTCGGGACATGATGGCAATCCGAGTCGGCTGTGATGAGAACACATTGCTCAGCTGCAGCCCGTCGGACATGGATGGCCTCCAAACTCTGGCCGACCAACTGGGTCTGGAAACCATTTTGTCCTGTGTCCAGGTGCTTGATCAGGCGATGGTCCGAATGCAATCCAGCCTTCACGCGAGAACATTGCTGGAAGTCGCTGCGGTCCGAGTCTGCAACCTGGAGCATCTTGATTCCGTTGGAGATCTGATCAAGCAACTGTCTTCCAACGACGGCACCGTAACCGCGAAACGTCCTGCCGCAGGTGGTTCGTCTTCCGGCTCGTCATTAAAAAAAAACGACGTAGCTGAGCGTGCAACGCCTGAGAGTGTAATTTCTAAGCCGACTACCACAGCAACACCACGCCCCGCTTCCCATGCTTCCGCTCCGTCCGGATCTGCTGCGTTGGCGGCGACCGCGGCAACTGCTTCGGCGGTCACTATGACGACGGACAAGTCAAGCAAGCAACCAACTGCCACGCTGCCCAAGCCGGTTCCAACCATGGCTCCCGCTAATGCCGAGCACGATAATCGTTCGGCTCCCGCGAAAGGGCATGAACCAGCCGCTTCCGATTCGACGAACACTCGGGATATCGAAAAAAGCTGGAAGCAGGCGTTGAGTGTGCTCGACGCAGCTGGTGATCTTACGGGAGACATGGCCAGTCAATACGAGCGGCTGGAATGGAAGGCGCCGGATCAGTTGGTGGTCACGATGTCGGACGCGTACAACCGCGAACAGTGTTCCAGGCAGGACCGTCGGGAGCGACTTGAATCCGCATTGGCCACGGCCGCCGGGCGCTCGATCCGACTTGATTTTGTCACATCGGCAGCTGCCACCAAATCAGCCGTTCCCGTGCCTCGCATGACCCGGACGCAACAAATTCGCGAACTGCAGCAGCACGATTATGTTCGCCAGACGATGGACCTGTTTGATGCCGAAGTGACCGACTTTTACAAACGATAGTTTCGAGTGCTTACTTCGCCACGACCCTGCCTCCAGCGCAATCCCAGTCGTGGCTTCAAGAGAATGAACCAGTCAAAACTCAGACGCCAGATCACGTGGCAGGCGGCAAAGCTGCTTTATGAAAGTCGAGAATCAGATTACTACCGCGCACGAATTCGTGCAGCTCGATCGATTTGCAAAGGTTGGGTGAAACCCAAAGACCTTCCTTCGGACGCAGAAATCAGACATCAGATGAATCTGATGATTCAGATGCAGAACTCTGCGTCTGGCAATCTTGACAACACTGAAATAGTGAGTGATTCGATTCGCGCAGAAGAGCAGACAAATCCGTTTACCGTTTTTCGCTCGTTATTAGTGCCGTTGGAAAACGTGAAGCAGAACCCCAGATACCATCCCGAGGGCGATGCGTTGTACCATAGCCTGCAAGTATTTGACCTGGCCTGTGATCGCCTGCCCTATGACGAGGAATTCCTGCTGGCCGCACTGTTGCATGATGTTGGAAAGGGCATCGATTCCTACGAACACGTGGACGCCGGTCTGCACGCACTGGATGGTTTGATCACCGAACGAACCGAGTGGCTGATCAGGCACCACATGGATGCTCATAAACTTTTCGACCGCACCATCGGCTTGCGTGCGCGTCGCCGGTTGGAGGCGAATCCAAACTTCGACGACCTCGTTGCGTTGGGTGAATGCGATCGTGCAGGACGAAAGCAAGGCGTTGAAACAACGGCGCTGGATGATGCCCTCGACTACATTCGCGGTCTGGAGTCAAGGTTTGATGTCTAATAAGGGTTTTCAAACAAAAGGATTCAGGCCGTAATGCGAACATCACCGCCACGATCTTTGAACGACTTAATCAGCGTTGACGGCAGGTTGTTCGCTTCATGGCGGACATTAGTGCATGTTGCACTTAACTATAGCGTCTGCGGCGTTGAAAAACCGAGCGAAAAGTATCGAAAAGCCGCTAGACTTAAACGAAACGCGCTCTAGCCCATCAATCATCGCTGGCCTTGAGCACCGACACAAATGCTTTCTGCGGGATGTTGACGCTGCCGAACTGCTTCATTTTGGCCTTCCCTTTCTTCTGCTTCTCCAGCAGTTTTTTCTTTCGAGAAATGTCACCACCGTAGCATTTCGAGGTCACATCTTTTCGCAACGCGTTGATCGTCGACCGTGCGATTACGTTGCCACCAATCACGCCCTGAATCGGAATCTTGAACTGGTGACGAGGGATCTCTTTGGCCAAACGTTCACAATAGTGCAGGGCGCGAGTGCGAGCTTTCTCTCGATGGACAAGGTATGCCAGCGTATCGACTGGTTCTTTATTCACCATGATCTCGACTTTCACGACGTCCGTCTTCCGGTACTCGATCGGTTCGTGATCGAATGAGCCATAGCCTCGCGTGATCATCTTCAGTTTGTCATAGAAGTCAAACAACACCTCGCCCAGAGGCATCTCGCTGATCACTTCGATTCGTCCCGCAGACAAATAATTCATTGTCTGGCTCTCAGAGCGATGCTCGCGACAGAGCTCCATCACGGGGCCGACGTGCTCTTCGGGAGTCAGAATCGAAGCTTTGATGAAGGGCTCCGTGATGCTTTCGATCATCGTCGGATCGGGCCAGTAACTTGGGTTGTCGACCTCGATCGTTTTTCCATCCTTCAGTTCCACACTGTATTTGACCGACGGCGCTGAAATCACCAGCCCCAGATCAAATTCCCGTTGCAAACGTTCCTGAATCACATCCAGATGCAAAAGCCCCAGAAAACCGCAACGGAACCCGAAACCCAGAGCAGCGGACGAGTCCTTTTCGTAAGTTAAAGCAGCGTCGTTAATGGCCAGCTTGTCCAAAGCCTTGGTCAAATCCGTGTACTGGTCGGTGCTCATCGGATAGATCGACGAAAACACGACTTGCCGTGCCTTCTGATATCCGGGAATGGGCGCATCCGCTGGACGTTCAAGCGACGTGATTGTGTCGCCAACCTCGATATCCTGAACGCTTTTGACCCCCGCCACCAGATAGCCTACCTCGCCGGCGGACAGCTGCTTTTTCGGCACGGGCTTCAGTTGGTTGTACCCAAGTTCATCCACGTTGTAGTCGCGCCCGCCATGCATGAAGTGAATCGCGTCCTTGGTTTTGAGTGTTCCCTCCATCACACGAATCTGCAGAATGACTCCACGGTACTTGTCGAAGAACGCATCAAAAACCAGCGCTTTCAGTGGAGCATGAGGATCACCGGAAGGCGGCGGCAGCTTTTCCACCACGCCAGTCAAAACATCTTCAATGTTCAGCCCGGTCTTTGCTGACACGGGAATCGCCTCAAACGGATCAAGCCCAAGTTCCGCGTCGATCGCTTCCTGAGCCATATCAATGTTCGCTGCAGGCAGGTCGATCTTGTTGATGACCGGCAGAAGTTGCAGGTCATACTCCATCGCCAGGTACAGATTGGCAACGGTCTGAGCCTCGACACCCTGCGACGCATCAACGATGATCAGTGCTCCTTCGCAGGCCATCAGGCTGCGTCGAACTTCATGGCTGAAGTCCACATGACCGGGCGTATCAATCAGGTTGAGCAGATACTGTTTCCCATCGGCGGCCGTATAGTCCAGCGACACCGTGTTACTTTTGATCGTGATTCCGCGCTCACGTTCGATATCCATCGAGTCCAGCAACTGGTCCTGGAATTCGCGCTGCGTCACTCCATTGCACGCCTGGATCAGACGATCCGCCAACGTCGACTTACCGTGATCAATGTGAGCGATAATGCAAAAATTGCGAATATGTTTCATGTGCGTCGCTCGTCGATCAGCTGTTTGACTCGTTCGGGATCAGGAATTCCAGACACGGAAATCTCCATTCCACTCTGCCCTGCACTTGAAATTCCGATCATCCCGACGCCAAAGATTCGTTGAAAAAATGATTGTTCCAGCACGACGTTGCGAACATCGCTGTGCCAGACTTCCGTGATGGACTTGGACAAAATCCCTCGGCGTAATCGAGTTCGTTTGTTCGTTACCGTCAATGTGGCGCCTTTGCATTTGAGCCACCAGAAAAACATCATGAAGATTCCAATCACCAGAAGACATAAAATGGCCGTCAGCACAAACTCGACAGGGCGATTTCGAAACATCGAGGGATGCGACTCATACAATGTCTGTTCGTCTTCGATTTGATCGGACATGAAAGGACTGGCTGAATTCAGAATCTTGGAACGCACAGATAGCGGGGGCTCGAACGAGGCCACAAACTGCCGCCTCTTTCCGAGCCAGCGAACCATTCGAGGCCGCAGATTATCGCCGTTTGAACGGTGATTATTCAAGCCCGTGAGACAAATGACTTGACGGCACCCGCCAAATATAAAATTTCGTCAAGGTTTCTTGAACGAGAGCGAATTGACGGTCTGGAAAGCAAGTTTGGTATTTATAGAATTCCGTGACGCAGGGCATAATGGTCGTTTATTTTTACCAGCCAGGGACTTCGAAGATGCTGACAATATTTATGGCAGGGTACGATCGACGTGAACGGCTCTTGCGAAGACTTCTTTCGGCTTGCCTGGTTTTTTCGTTACTCGGCGTCACACCAGCATTCGTGGGCGCGCAAGCGGTTGTCGATTCACCCACAGAAACGGTTGAGGGGCAAGTGGTCGCTCCCGGCGTGGCGAATCGAACGTTAACCGAAGCACAACCAACCGCCCAACCACTGTCTGAATCCGGCGGAAAAACTACAGCACTGACCCGGATCACCCGCGATATTCGCTACCTTGCTTCCGACGAACTGGCCGGCCGTCAGCCCGGAACTCCCGAGATGCAGCTGGCTGAGGATTTTATCGTTCAGCAGTATCAGGAAGCGGGCGTTGCAGGAGCGGCTTCAGACGGCAGCTACCTGCAACGGGTTCCCGTCGACGGCACTCGCACGGTCGACAAAAACACAACACAACTGACGTTTACCGGTCCCGATGGTCAGAAAATGACTCCGGTTTTGAACGAATCTTTCGCTTGCCTGGTCGGACGTAAGCCGAGCTCAATCAACGGTGGGCTCGTTTTCGTCGGGTACGGGATCGCAGCCAACGAACACAACTACAATGAGTTTCGGGATGTTGATGTCGAAGGGAAGATTGTCGTCGTCATCCGACGTGAACCTCAGCAAAGCTCGCCCGAGAGTGTGTTTGACGGCGAACAAACTTCAGATCACTCGTTCATCATGTCGAAAATCCGAGCGGCTCGGAAAGCGGGTGCGATTGGTATCGTGATGGTCAACGATGCTGAAACGGTTTCCAACGACGATAACGACAGACTGGTGCAATCGAATCAGTTTGGGACCGTTTCGTTTCCGTTCTACCAGATCAAACGATCGGCGTTGAACGAAATGCTTGTGTCTTCACCCCTGCATGGACCAACTGGGAAAACGCTTCGCTCATTGGAGCAGGTGGAGGCGTGGATCGATTCCCGGCTGGAACCGATTTCTCAACCGATCAAAGGCTGGGCAGCGTCCGCGGAAGCCAGCTTCCCGAAAACTGACGTCGTGACCTCCAACCTTGTGGCCGTCGTTCCAGGCCAAGGCAACCTTGCTGAAGAAACTGTCATCGTGGGAGCCCACTACGACCACATTGGCCGGGGTGCTTATGGGTCTCGCACTCCATGGCGAAAGGAGATTCATAACGGTGCTGATGACAATGCGACCGGGACCGCTGCTGTACTGGAACTTGCACGTCGGTTCGCGTCGAAGAATCCAAACGACGCTCCTCGCCGCCGACTGGTATTGATTTGCTTCACCGCAGAAGAGATGGGACTGCTGGGAGCCCTGCACTACGTTGCCGAGCCGCTGTTCGAAATTAAAGATACGGTTGCCATGGTGAACTTTGACATGATCGGCTTGCTGCGTGAAAAAGAACTGACGATCTACAACTGGAATACGTCTCGGGCTTTCGCTTCGATGTTTGCGCAAGCCAATGAGTCTTCAGAATTGACCCTGAAATTTCCTGCCGCCGCATTCGCCGGAAGTGACCACCTGCCGTTTAATCAGTCAAAGATCCCCAATATGTTCATCCACACGGGCATCAGCGACACCTACCACACTCCTGACGATACGTTTGAAACGATCAATTGCGAAGGAGTCGTAACGGTTGTTGATTTTTCGGAGCGGGTACTCGAGCAACTGCTGACATCGGAGAAGCCGGTCTATGGAAAGCCAAAGCGTTTTCAGTTGGGCCTTCAGCTGGACCGTGAAGGGGATGAAAGCGGGCTCAAGATCACCAAAGTCATCAAAGACTCGATTGCCGAGCGTGCCGGGATACGGAAAGGAGACATTGTGCTTTCTGTTGACGGTGACACGATTTCCAAGCGGCGTGAACTAGTCCGTCGCATCCGCCGCGACGTTGGTAAAATGATCAACTTGAAAATCCGACGCGGCGCCGAAGAAATCGACTTCCAGATAGAACTGAAAAGTAAACCGTGACCGAAACTGTGATCGCCCCACCATCGACTGCGTCAAGCCATGCCCATTGACTCGAACTCACACGACCAGGGAAGTAATCAACCTCAAATGGATTTTCGCGACAAAATCCACGAGATCATTTTCGGCGCGGATACGCCGGCAGGAATCTGGTTCGACGTAGCGCTGTTGATCGCCATTCTGATCAGCGTTGTCTGCGTCTGCCTTGGCACGGTCGAATCGATCAACGAACAGTGGAGCAACGCGTTCCTTCGTATCGAGTGGATGTTGACGTTTCTGTTTACGATCGAATACATCGTGCGACTTTATTGCGTGCGAAAACCTTTGAAGTACGCCACCAGCTTTTTCGGCATGGTCGACCTGCTTGCTGTTTTGCCGTCCTACCTGCCCCTGTTCTTTCCCGGCTATCATACCTTTGCTGTTGTGCGTGCGTTACGGCTGCTGCGTGTGTTTCGAATTTTGAAAATGGGCTGGTTCGTTCATGAGTCGGACGACCTTGCTCGAGCGGTCTATCAGGCGCGGGCAAAAATTGTCGTGTTCGCAGGAGTGATTCTGATTGCAATCACGATCGCCGGCTCGATCATGTACGAGATTGAAAACCCTGAATCTCGTCGTGATGCGATGAAGGAACTCAATCAGATCTCTCAGATCGCAATCGCAAATGGCTACTCACTGGATCCTGACAACGAATCCTTTGACGAATTGGCTCAACTGCTGAAAATCAGTCGTCCGCGATTGGAAGCGCGCGTCAACCAATTGGCAAAATCGATCCGCAAGCCAATTGAAGATGTTGTGGCAGGAGACATTGTTGCCAGTGAGTTCAGCAGTATCCCTCAGGCCATGTACTGGGCTACCGTAACGATGACGACGGTCGGATACGGTGACATCGTCCCTCACACGCCGGCAGGAAAAATCGTTTCTGCAATCCTGATCCTTTTAGGGTACAGCTTGATCATCGTGCCAACGGGATTCGTTTCTGCAGAGATTATCGGCAAACGCAAGGCAGTCTCGAATATCACGTGTCGATACTGCATGACGTCTGGGCACGATGCAGACGCCGTTTTCTGCAAATACTGCGGCGAGAAGATCTGAACGTTGCCCGATGCAACGCAATGGTTGTCTGGCGTGGTGAGCGTCGAAGAAATCGCGTAAATTGAAACAGATGGCGAACGACCAAGAACAACCAGTAGAACGTCAATCCGATCCTGAGTCGATTGAAGAATCGATTTCTGACTTGCAGTTTGAAGTGAGTGAGGAAGAAGATCATGATGACGATGAGTTCACACTTCAAGCGCTTAGCCAAGCCTACGCCGAGGTCGTTGGGCGTGAGGACGACGACGGTGGCTCGGCAAATGAGTTAAACGATGACGAGCAAAGTGAGCCGCTTAATGAACCCGTCGAAGTACAGGAAGAGGACGACGATGCCGCCTGTGCGATTTCGCCTGACTCGATCGTGGAATCCATTCTGTTCGTGGGGTCGCCAAAAGACGTCACGCTGACCAGCCGCAAGATCGCGTCCGTACTGAGGGATGTCAGCCCAAAAGAAGTCACTCAGATCGTCAAGAAATTGAACGCCCGGTATAAGCAGCAAGACGCTGCATGGCGGATCGAGACTGAAAAAGGAAATTACCGCATGGTGCTGGATGATTCTCTGAACGCATTCAGAGACGACTTTTACGGTCGAAATCGTGAAATCAAACTCAATCAATCGTCGATCGATGTGCTTGCCGTCGTGGCCTACCATCAGCCAGCCACACGAGACCAAATTGATTCCATTCGAGGCAAATCCAGCGGCAGCATTCTTAACCAATTGGTCAAACGAGAACTTTTAGTTCAGGAGAAAACGAACGAAACTCCGGTTACGAAACAATACCGCACAACAGATCGGTTTCTGGATCTGTTCGGGCTGACTGAGATCGAGGACCTGCCCCAAAGCCATGAAGTCGACGACATTGAAGACTTCGTTGATTGAGACCGCTCGCCTGACCGCACCAAGTCAGATCAATGGCCAGCTCTGGAGGACACACAACTTTTCAACGGATGTTGTCGTGCAACGGATTTCTGTTTTTATCTGCCAACAATCAAAGAGCGGCAATGAAAACCGATCGGTCATCAAGGTCACTCCTCGCAATCAAATTCCACAAAACTTAACGCACAAAGACTGTCGAGGCTCATGTATTTTCGTTAGGATGAACGGCAACTGGCACGCTTTGTCGACCAACAGAAACTAATCAAAAATTATCGGACATAATCATGAGCAGAGGGAATGCAGTCGCGTTGGTTCTGGGTGGTGGAAGAGGCAGTCGTCTTGCTCCACTGACTTCTATTCGCAGCAAGCCCGCTGTACCTCTGGGAGGCCAGTATCGACTGATTGATATTCCGATTTCGAACTGCATTAACAGCGGAATCAATCACATTTTCGTGCTGACTCAGTTTTTATCCGTCAGCCTGCACCAGCATATCCGCCGCTCGTACTCGTTTGACCACTTCAGTGGCGGTTTCGTTGAACTTCTGGCTGCCCAGGAAACAACCAGTGATGGCTCTGACTGGTATCAAGGAACCGCAGACGCCGTCCGCAAGAACATCGTGTATTTCGACCAACCGGGGATCGAACATGTGGTTATCCTTTCGGGTGATCAACTGTACCGCATGGACTATGGTGACTTGATCGACACTCATGTCAAAAGCGGAGCCGACGTGACCATCTCGTGCATCCCAGTCACGCGTGAGGATGCCCGTGGCTTCGGCATCATGCAGGTCAACGACGACGGCAGAGTGCATGGATTTGTTGAGAAGCCTCAAACAGATGAGGAGCTGGACGCGGTGAGCACAGATCCCGAGTGGATTAACGCTCAAGGGGTCGACAGCAAGGGAAGAGACTGTATTGCCAGTATGGGAATGTACGTTTTCAACGCAAAGCTATTGAAACAACTGCTGGACCAATCGGACTACACCGATTTTGGGAAGGAACTTTTCCCCGAAGCGATTGAAACCCACAAGGTTCAAATGCATTTGTTCGATGGTTACTGGGAAGATATCGGAACCGTACGGTCGTTCTACGATGCCAACCTGAACATGGCCAGCGAAAACCCTGAATTTGATCTTGGAGAGGCGTCTGCCCCAATCTACACGCGTGCTCGTTACCTTCCACCGAGCCGCGTGTCTGGCGCAACAGTCTCAACCAGCCTGGTTTCAAACGGTTGTCGACTGAGTCCCGGCACCGTCATTGAAAACAGTGTGATCGGCTTACGTGCGATTACCGATCACGATGTTACCATCAAGGATTCGATCGTCATGGGTAACGATTTCTACGCTGGTGAAGGCGATGAAGAGGGAGATCTTGATGTCCCGCTGACCATTGGATCAGGAACGATGATTCAAGGTGCAATCATCGACAAGAACGTGCGGATTGGGAAAAATGTGAAAATCATTAACGAATCCGGACGAACTGACACCAGCCACGATCACCCTCAATGCGTGATCCGCGATGGCATTCCAATCGTCATGAAGAACGTCACCCTGCCCGATGGCTGGGATCTGGAAAAGGACGTCCCGTAACTCAACACCCGCGTCTGAGGAACAAGCGTCCGGCTTAGTGCTGCTTCGTCGTCGAGGATTATTGGGCCAAGTGCCCAATGCTATGTCAGCCTGAGGCAACGCATTGGGAATTTCTTCATTTTGATTCGTTTTGGGCAAGCTGATTTAAAGGGCCAACTCCAAAATTCTGGTTCGCGAGGCTGAATTATGATTCCGGGAGCGTTAAAAACAGAGACAAGACGAGAGCTTCCGTAAGTGACAACCCTTAAAACGAGTTGGAGCAAACGACTGGATTTTGATCTTCGATTATCGGATTGGTGGGTTCGTCAGGAACGGGGTTCTATTGCGGGAAACTTTCCACACCATCAATTGATCTTGATGGCGTTTTCTTTGTCATTGTGGACCGCAGACTTGCAAGATGGTTGCTTGCCTTCTTTACGAAACCCGTTTTGTTTATGACAATTAGGGAAACTGGTGGGCCTTTTGGGCGATAACCGCTTCGATTCGTCTGGCTGGACGATTAACCTAGTGGTCCAGCAGACCTGAATTGACCGATCGTGGAATTGCTTTCAGCCAAATCCGCAGGCGCGTAAGCAAGACTCAAACTGGTCAGTTCAAATTTGACGGACCACCAGGGAGCTCGGGAAAATCATTTCTGAATTCGTCGCCTTTCGCCCTACGAAAGCTCGCAACTTTCGCGGAGCGAAAGGCGACACTGCTTTTCCCATGATCCTGAGACTTGGGTAAATTGAATAGGGCTGATTTCATGGTTTGGACAAATTGAGTCGGCAGTTCAATACGTCCTTGCTCAATTGGGGACAAGATAGTTGTTGGCCGGTTTGACTGCTCAGGGCGTATTCCGATTGTCAGCGCCTCGGTTATGACATCCACTTGCGATTCGGTGATAAGCCTGCGTTGGTTTTGTAACGTAGGCTGCGGTTTAAGTCAGGTTAAGTTGGTGGCATTGAAGTCGCAAGACAATCCTGAAGTGATAACGGCGTCGCTCGGCGCGAAACACAATTACATTTTGGTTAAGGCAAATTTATGTCGGACGTTGCAAAGCTATCTGGTAAGCCAATTGATGAAGCGAACGAACCGTACCTGAAACAAACAACGGACTTGGATCCTGCCGAAACGCAGGAATGGTTGGACTCACTGGAATACGTGATCGGAAGCAAGGGGCCTGACCGCGCCAAATTCCTGCTGTCCATGCTGGAGGCTCGGGCTCGACTGGAAGGCGTTGACCTGCCAAGCAAGTCGAATACTCCCTACATCAATACAATTCCAAAATCACAGCA
Source organism: uncultured Pirellulaceae bacterium (assembly GCA_964468915.1). GTDB lineage: Bacteria > Planctomycetota > Planctomycetia > Pirellulales > Pirellulaceae > Mariniblastus. The sequence continues at coordinate 38,668 of CAYXWX010000005.1, read as the reverse complement.
GCCGGCGTATCCGGGCGATCGCGAAATTGAACGCCGGATCAAAAGCATCGTTCGCTGGAACGCGATGGCGATGGTCGTGAAGGCCAACCGCATGCCAGGAGCCGTTGGCGGTCATATCTCAACCTTCGCTTCTTCGGCCACGTTGTATGAAGTTGCCTACAACCATGTGTTCCGTGGCCGTGGTGAAAGTGGTTACGACGGAGATCAGATTTACTTCCAGGGGCATGCCTCGCCCGGTATGTACAGTCGAGCGTTTTTGGAAGGTCGCCTGGGCGAAGACAACCTGTTGAACTTCCGACGCGAGCTGCAGGACGTGCAGGGCTTGTCGTCTTACCCGCACCCATGGTTGATGCCGTCGTTCTGGGAATACCCGACCGTTTCAATGGGACTCGGGCCGATCATGGCGATCTATCAGGCTCGTTTCAATGAATACTTGAACGACCGCGGTATCAAGAACACGAAGAATCAACGTGTTTGGGCCTATTTGGGTGACGGAGAATGTGACGAACCGGAAACTCTCGGTGCGATCACTCTGGCTGGTCGTGAAAATCTGGACAACCTGAAGTTCGTGATCAACTGCAATCTGCAGCGGCTCGACGGGCCGGTTCGCGGAAACGGAAAGATCATTCAGGAGCTGGAAGCTCTGTTCCGAGGGGCCGGATGGAACGTGATCAAAGTCGTCTGGGGCGACGATTGGGATCCGCTGCTTGAGCAAGATGAACTTGGGCTGTTGGTTAAGCGAATGGGCGAGGTCGTTGACGGCCAGTACCAAAAGTACGTGGGAATGCCGGGCAGTTATGCTCGCGAGCACTTCTTCGGAAAATATCCGGAGCTGCTGGAGCTGATCAAGAATTACAGTGACGAAAAGCTGGAGCGAATGCGTCGCGGCGGTCACGATCCTGAGAAAGTCTGGGCAGCCTACAAGGCCGCGATGGATCATAAGGGTCAACCAACGGTGATTCTTGCCAAGACCATCAAAGGCTACGGCCTGGGTGAGGCCGGTGAAGGCAAGATGATGGCTCACAACCAGAAAAAGATGAACGAAGAAGCGTTGCTCGAATTCCGTTCGCGATTCGGCATTCCAGTTTCAGATGAAGACGTGAATAACGTGCCGTTCTATCTGCCATCGGAAAACAGCAAGGAAATGCAGTACGTAAAGGAGCGTCGCGAAGCTCTTGGTGGTCCGGTGCCTTCGCGTCCGACGGAACATCCTCGCAACGAGACGCCTCGATTCACGGATTACTCGAAGCGAGTTTTGCGTGACTGTGGCAAAGAGATCTCGACGACTCAGGGTGTGGTTCGACTGCTGTCGGCGTTGTGCCGTGACAAGAAGATTGGCAAAAATATCGTTCCAATCGTTCCGGATGAATCTAGAACGTTTGGCATGGAAGGGATGTTCACCGAGGTCGGCATTTATGCTCACGCCGGCCAGCTGTACGAGCCGGTCGACAGTGATCAGACTTCGTACTACAAGGAATCGCAAGACGGCCAGCTGCTCGAGGAGGGGATTTCCGAAGCTGGTTCGATGTCGTCGTTCAACGCAGCGGGTACCGCCTACAGTGCTCATGGCGTGAACATGATTCCGTTCTTCATTTACTACAGTATGTTTGGCTTCCAGCGGATTGGTGATTTGATCTGGGCGGCCGCGGACATGCGAGCCAAGGGTTTCCTGCTGGGGGGTACCGCCGGGCGAACGTCGCTCAATGGCGAGGGCCTTCAGCACCAGGACGGACACAGTCTGCTCAACGCGATCGCGTTCCCAACGGTTCGAGCTTACGATCCTGCTTTCCACTACGAAACAGCCGTGATCGTCTTTGATGGCTTGAAGAAACTGTACGAAGATGGCGAAACGGCGATCTACTACCTGATGGTTGGCAACGATGCTTACACGATGCCTGACATGCCGGAAGGCTGTGAAGAGGGAATCGTTAAAGGGATGTACAAGTTCCGCACCGTCGAAGGCAGCAGTGATCATGTGCAGCTGTTCGGCAGCGGAGCGATCATGCCAAGCGTCCTGGAAGCCCAGAAGATTCTTTCCGACGATTACGGAATCGGCAGTGACGTTTGGAGCGTGACCAGTTATACGGAACTGGCTCGCGAGGCCGAAGCATGTGCTCGCTGGAACATGTTGCATCCTGCTGAAACCCCGAAGGTCAGCTACTTCGAAGAGCAACTTGCTGACTCCAAAGGACCAGTCATCGCATCAAGCGACTATGTTCGAGCATTAACCGAACAGGTTGCCAAGTTCTGTCCGAACGGAATGCTGGCTCTGGGAACTGACGGCATGGGGCGTAGCGAAACACGTGAGGCACTTCGCCGTCACTTTGAAGTCGACGCCCAGTTCGTTGTGATTGCCACGCTGTACAAACTCCATCAGGACGGCAAGTTGGACGCGGCGAAAGTTCAGAACGCGATCAAGGATCTGGGTGTTGACCCGGAGAAGATTGATCCGTTGTATGCATGAGGGCTTCCTTCAGGGTTCGGCGAGGTCGGTTTGTCGTAGCGGCTTTGGACGCTGGTCGGCAACTTTCGAAAGCCCGAGGGCATTACTACAACTTTGAAGACTTGGTTGCCACGTATTGCGATCAATTTTTTGCAACAAACTTAGATCTGAATAAAAATTATCATGGCTGTTGAAATTACAATTCCTTCGTTGGGTGAAGGTGTCGAATCCGGCGATGTTCTTGAAGTGATGGTTTCTGAAGGTGACGCGATTGAAAAAGGTCAGTCGATCATCGAATTAGAGACAGATAAGGCGACCGTAATGGTGCCTGCTCCTGAGGGCGGAGTCGTCAAGAGCATCAGCTGTGGCGAAGGCGATACGGTATCCGTCGGTCAGTCGGTCATGACCATTGAAGCGTCTGGCGGCGGCGAAGCAGCACCGGCGGCGGCCCCTGAACCCGAGGCTGCAGCTCCAGCACCTGCCGCAGCGCCCGAGCCGCCAGCTGCCCCCGAACCGCCACCTGCACCAGCTGCACCCGCACCTGTTGCGGCAGCACCGGCTCCTCAAGCCGCAGCGCCTGCTCCGGTTGACCCAACACCAGCTACTCCGACGCCTGCTCCGGTCGCACCGTCTTCATCGAGTGCCGATGTGGCCGCTGGACCCGCGATTCGCAGATTTGCCAGAGAGGTAGGCGTCGATCTTGCCAGCGTTCAGGGGACCGGCGAAAACGGCAGGATTGTGCGAGATGACGTCTTGCGGGTTGTTCGCGAAGGTTCGGCCAGTCGCCCAGTGAGTGGTAGCGCTACCGATACTGCCGCCGGAACAGGTCAGTCTGATGATTATGGGCCAGTCCATATCGAAAAGATGCCCAAGATCCGGCAGACCATCGCAAAGAAGATGCACGAGTCATGGACAACTTGCCCACGTGTGACCAACTTCGATGACGCCGATGTAACAGGTCTTGAGGAGATCCGGCAAAGCAGCAAAGCCGACTATGCGGCCGAAGGCGTCAAGCTGACAACCATGCCGTTTTTGATTAAAGCGGTTGCCATGGCCTTGAAGGCACATCCCAGCATCAATGCATCGATCGATCTTGATGCCGGGCAGATCATCTACAAGGACTACGTGAACATTGGAATTGCGATCGACACGGAACGTGGTCTGGTGGTTCCAAACTTGCGAAACGCGGACAAGATGGCCATTCCCGACATCGCTCGTGCGTTGGGCGATATGGCATCGGGCGTCAGAGATAACAACTTCTCGGTGGAAGATTTGCGTGGCGGGACGTTCACGATCAGTAACCTCGGAGCGATCGGCGGAACCTACAGCACGCCGATTATCAACACGCCCGAGACAGCGATCCTGCTGGTCGGTCGCTCTCGGAAGATGCCGATCGTGGTTGAAAACGATGAAGTGGCTGTTCGGTTGATGATGCCGCTGAGTCTTTCCTACGATCATCGCTTGATCGATGGAGGAGCCGCAGCACGGTTCCTGAACGAAGTCATTGGCTACCTTGAAGCACCCAGCCGGTTGCTGCTGGCGATTTAGGGTGTGTCGGGCTGGTGGTTCGTGAGCAGGCATTGACCCCGCTGGACCAGAGAAAGGCAGGTTGAAAATCTGCCCCACGAGTGTGGATCAAGTTGATAACTTGCTGTTTGGTCGCTGCTGTTGTTACCGCTTTGGTCAGGTTGTAGGGCAGGCTTGTAACCTGCCATTCCAGGAAAGAGCAGTTGCCATTCCGGAAAAAGGCAGGTTGAAAACCTGCCCCACGATCAGTGCATTCGAACGACTGTGGCACTGTTCGACGAAAAACGAAGCACGCCTGCTTGGAAAATTCTCCAGGCAGGCGTTTCGTTTATTGTCATGTTGAAATGAAGACGCTTTATCGTTTCCACTCGACACCGAAGGTGAATCCGGAAGCGATATAGCTATCGTCGAAGATGCCTGGCTGTCCACGATCTGGAGGAAGATTGTCTGCGTCGCCGACCGGAAATGCGCCGAACAGGTCAGTCACGATTGCTCCGTCCAGATCCTCCGGGGTGAAGTTGCCCGACTCGTCAGAAAACCCAACGAATTGGTCTTCGCGATAAGCCGAACTACCCAGCGAATTCGGATTCAACCGAGACGGAAGCGTGTTCACTCTCGCAATTCCCTGCCACAGGTACATCAATTGTACGCCACCGCGAATTGTGATGTCTCGGGTGATGTTGAACGAGACAGCTGCCTCAAGGTCCAACGTTGGTACAAACGAGTTTTCCTCGAAGTAGCTTTCACGTAGTGCCCACGCAGCTCGATCGGCATCAATGAACAGAATATCTGTCGCCGTGTACCGTTGATGGTTGTAACTGGTCGCAAGGGCACCGTCGGTGCTGTACAGGAATCGACCGCGACGCCGGTTGTGACGGCCACCCAACTGAAGACCGAATGCATTGTTGCTGACGGTTTGTCGAAAACGGTGCCCGACGTTGTCCGGATCTTCTGGTTCTTGCGTGTCGTTACCCAGGTAGACGAGGCCGGCATCTTGCAGCGATCTGTCCTGAACGTTGGTGTATCGCATTCCAATGTATGGCTCGAAGTAGTCACCATTTTTCAATGCCTGGCGAAATACTCGATTCAGCTCGCCGACGTGAAATTCATTCGTAAACGAATCTGCAAAACCAAACGGTTGAGTTCCGAAATCAGCGGCTTGAGCGTCCGTGTCTGGCAGGCCGAGTTCCAAATTCCGCGGGGCAAAGTTGACTTGATTTTCTCCACCAGTCGAGGTGCCGTCAGAGTTGAAGCCGATAAAACGGAACGCGTCGTCCATGGCCCCCTGAGCGTAATAGGTTCCTTCCGTGCCCTGATAAGAGCCCTGCCAGCCAGAATCTTGATCAGACATCCAACCAAACTGATATCGCTCACCCCAGTTCCAGTCGCCACCCACCGGAACGTCTGTGCGGCTGGTACCGTTTCGATCGGAACGTGACACGTGCGTGTAAGTCTTGTCGATCGTGAAAAAGTAACCGCAGTTTGGCTCCAGTTGCTTATCGTTGGTGAATTCGAACGGCGCGAATGCTTGAGCGTCGTAGTTGAATACGCCCGGCGTTGCCATTGGCCCCGTGCTCTCTGGCATCTCGATCGCACGGTGCTCGAACGTGGCGGAAGGGGTGTTCAATCGAGCCTGTTGAGCATCGGCAATCGTCGCGAATCCTCCGGATGCGAAAATTGCGAACAATGAGCCGATCGTCAAGGTTTTTTTCAGAGCCATCGCTGTCATTCCTGCTTGTGCAGAGCTTATCCCGCCGGGAGTCCGGGGGTATTTCATTCACAGTTTCTATCGGATGGAGGTTTGTGCGGGTTGAGCAGGAATGCAGGATTTTGCCGAACATATCAATTTTTCCCGATTTACCGACTCTGGACGGCCCTGAAACAGCAGAAAACGGCCATCACGCCAGCGATTTCAGGCCAATCGAAATCGCTCATCATGAGGTTTGACGTATCGCGAGTTTCACGGTGGCCCGCGACGAAGCGAAACCGGACACCCCTGTCTCGCCGGTCCGTCTGGGCCTACCATGCCACATCAAATTGATGACAAATTCTGCAGCAGAACACGACCTTCCATGAGCTCCTCCGACAAAAACACGCGAAATCCGTTCATCTTTGTCGTCTGCCAGCATGGTGCTGAGAAAGCACTCAGATCCGAAGTGCTGGGGAATCACCCAACGCTCAAGCTTGCGTTTTCTCGACCCGGGTTCATCACGTTCAAGGCGGATCAGGCTGATTTGCCTGAAAGTTTTTCGCTCAAATCGACGCTGGCACGAACGTGGGGCTGGTCGTTGGGGAAAATCGCAAATGAGTCGGCTCAGGTGCTTGCAGATGAAATAGTGCAGCAGTCTCAGTTTGCCCAATGTTCCCATGTGCATGTTTGGGAACGCGATCGAGCACTTCCCGGAAAAAACGGATTCGAGCCGGGGATTTCGCCACTGTCGGCCGAAGTCTCTGCTTTGATCGAAGCGTCCAATCAATCAACATCAAAAAGTTTCAATCGTGTCGCGCAAGCGAACGATCGCGTCTTTGACATCGTGATGGTCGAGCCGAATGAGTGGTGGTACGGCTACCACGTGGCTTGCCACACTGCCGGTCGCTGGCCGGGCGGAGTGCCAATCGTTGATACGTCAGTCGAAACGTTCAGTCGAGCGTATTTTAAACTGAAAGAAGCCTTGTCGTGGTCAGGGATCACAATCCGGCAGGGTGACATCTGTGCGGAAATCGGTAGCTCCCCGGGTGGCGCGTGTCAGCTGCTGTTGGAAATGGGAGCAACGGTCATAGGAATCGATCCGGCCGAGATGGAGGAAGAAGTCCTGGCAAACGAGAACTTTACTCATCTTCGCAAACGATCCAGTGAAGTACGCAAGAAGGATTTTTCATCCGTAAAATGGCTGATCAGTGATATGAGCGTTACCCCGACCTATACGCTGGACGCGGTCGAAGAAATCGTTGGTCACGATCGGGTCTCAGTCACGGGAGTGATCATGACCATGAAGCTGTCTGACTGGAAGCTGGTTGAAGATATTCCAAATTTCATGAAACGGGCTCGGGAATTGGGTTTCAAGCATGTCCGGTCACGCCAGCTGGCGTTTAACCGTCGCGAGTTCTGCATGATCGCCGTGAAGGACCGCTATGCGCTTCGAAAAAGCAAGCAGACAAGTGGGCGAAGTAACGCGTCGTCCAACCAGAAAAATGATTCGAAGTCAGTCGATATCGAGCAGAGTGAATAACGGAGCCAATGAACGTCACTGATCAGCTGGTGCTTTGTTCCAACTCGTTTTTAGGGTTGTTACTTGCGGAGGGTCTCGTTTTAATTTTTGCTTTTGAGGCTCACGGAATGACGATTCGGTCGGTCAACCCTAATCTTCAGTTGGAACAAAGCACTCGGACGTATTTGACCGGTTAGTGAGCGAAGTGCCTCGTGATTTTGATTCAAACGTGCAGACACGGTCAATCGATAACGAACACTTCCGGTTCGCTGATCAGCTCCGGGGCCTCTTCATCGACATCGCCCAGCCCCGTCACAAACTGAAGATCGTTCATGGTTCGTTCGGTTTCCATCATACTGTCCGCGACCGCATCGATCTGCCCGCTGATGTATTCGGGATCCTGCCGATTGACGGTCAGCTCCGCCAACGATTTGATCTTGTTTTCAACTCGTTCCAATTCCAGGGATACGAATTCGAAATTCCCGTGTGCGCGACGGTAATTGTCCAATCGTTCTTGAAGCGTTGCACGGTTGTCAGTCAACGCACGTCGCATCTTGGCCGAATGAGCCGAGTGGTCGTCGACCCCAAGCTCTTCCAGTTGTTTGCTGATTCGCTTCAGGTCACTTTCGATCTTTTTCTCCGAGACCGTGTCGAAAAACTGTTCAAGCGCATGGCGTGAATACAGCAGGCGAAGGTAAACCCACAGCAGTCGATCGAGCCCTTTCGACTGCATACTGTCCAGATCCAGTGCCGAACTGATGCTGTTGGGAGTCTTGAGGTCGTTTGCAATCGCGCCCAGGCGTAAGCAACGTTGCTTCAGCGATCGATATTTATCGTACAAGTGCTCAGGCAGCCCTCGGCGAATCTTCTCAAGGATCTGCTTGTTGTCTTGAGAATTCCGCTGTCGATTTGCTTTTGCGGCTTGAGCGTCCACGTATTTCTGGAATTTGGGATGTGTACCAAGCAGGCCGAGGTAGCCGATTTCAACGGCCATCACCGCCGGAAGAATCACCTGAGCCAGTTCCTGGTTGCCTGTTGCCGCAGCAATGGTCGCCGCGCCACAACCTCCTGCAAACAGCAGCAGGTTCCACTGGTTCAAGAACGCTTTTTTCAGATAGTTAAACAAGAGAGAAGTTTGTGACGTACGAAATGGGTGTAAGGGTTTCCGAATGCCGTCCAGTTTTCCGATTTCCGTTCCGTTGTAATCGCAAATAGCGAAATACGCGAATACGGTCGTGGGTTCGAGGCTACCCGATACCCGCCTGTTTCAATGCTTCCTCGGCGGCAATCAGGTCTCGTAAATAGTATACCGTATCCTGAAATTTTTGCTCCCGTTGCATCTCTGCCGCCGGCCGATTTGGTGCCTCGACCTCCACCTCTCTGGCGATCGTGCCAGGACTACTGGAGAGAACGTACACGCGGTCACCCAGATAGACCGCTTCTTCGATTGAGTGCGTTACAAAAAACACGGTCGCGCGAACCTTGCGCCACAGCTCAACCAGCAGGTCTTGCATGTTCAGGCGAGTCTGCGGGTCGAGCGCCCCGAACGGTTCGTCCATCAAAATCACGCGAGGCCTCAGGATCAGGCTGCGAGCAATCGCAACCCGTTGCCTCATTCCCCCCGAAAGCTCGTGCGGATACTTGTGCTGGTCGTCACTAACATTCAATCCGACCTGTTCGATCCAATGACGGCCCGATTCTTCACGTACTTTTCGAGGAACGCCATGGCATTCCAGCCCAAATGTGATGTTATCCAGAACCGTGCGATGATCGAAGCTGGTGTAGTCCTGGAACACCATGCCTCGGTCGGCGCCCGGGCCAATGACATCTTTGCCCAGCACTCGCACTGAGCCCTCGGTCGCTGGGTGTTGCGGCTCGAGTCCGGCGATTAACTTCAGGATGGTACTTTTACCGCAGCCACTAGGTCCAAGAATGCCGACGAACTCACCTTCATCAGGCTTGTTCTGAACCACAAAGCTAACGTCTTTGATCGCGGTGAATGCATTGGGCTGACCGGCATTATACGTTTTGGTAACGCGATCAAATTGGACGACGGGAATCGGACCAACGGAAGACTTGTTGGTGGCTGTGGACGACCGCGAACCGTCGTGTACGTCAGCTTCAGCCGTCGCGGATCGATGAATGACCTTGCCGACGCCAATGTCTTCCGTGCTTTCTACGGGAGCCTGAGGCGGTGTTTGGGAGGAATCCGATTGGGACGCATTCTGGAGTCCTGAATGCTCGGTTTTGCTCGCGGCATTTCTCTCACTCATGGGCGCCACTCTTTCGGATGATCGCCTCTTTGGGGAGGGCGGACAGACGATTCTTCTACCGAGTCTTCCGCAGACGCGGGCAGTAACTGATCGAATGGCGGCGTCGGCTTGAACAAAGTGGTTTTGAAATCGTCCCAGAGATTTGAAACGGACCTGACGATCTGCAGCAACCAGCCATTCCCTCCGTACTTGTGTGGAAACAGCCCACGTTGAGCGAGAAATAACAGGCGATCGATGGCGAAAGCAACGACGGGAATGATCAAGATGATCAAAAATATGTGTGCTCGCAATTCAACTGAGTTCCTTCGTTGCGAAACCCCGATCAAGTATCCGATCCCGCCCGCGTCGTCGGCTGATTTGATCGTTTCGGCCAACATGATGTAGCCAAACGCCAACCCAAATAGAAGACGCAGGGAATCAAGAATCGATGGCATCGCCAGCGGCACCATGACTTTCGTGATCAGTTGCCAGCGATTGGAACCGAGCGTATAAGCCGTATCAAGGTAGTCCTGGCTGATTCGTTCGAGTGAGGTCGCAACATCCGCAATAATAAACGCAACACAAGTCAGGAAAATAAACAGCACCTTTTGAGATTCGCCGATTCCAAATAGAAAAAGCGTCAATGGAATCAGCGCTGCCAGCGGCACATTACGCCCAAACAGGATCAGCGGCGTCAGAAACGCTCGCACCGCTGGAAAGCAACCTGCTAAGACTCCCAGGGGAACGCCCACCACCGTGGCCAGCAAGAAACCACCGGCAACCCGCTTGAGAGTGACCAGAATGTTCCGCGTCAGCGCTCGCTCAAACCAGAGCGATTCGAAAGACGCCTGAGCTTCTGCCGGACTTGGTAGCGCGAATGGGCTGACGATTCGATCTTCGGGAGTTTCTCCGGAGGTGACAAACCACCAAACGCCGATCACGACCAGAACGCATGCGAAGCCAAGAAGAAGGGATGACAGCGTTCCAACCTGTCCACGGATTGGAAACCAAAATCTTCTGGATGATACTTTCGGTTTGCTGAATTGGTTCTCAGTCATGTCGTTTCGAGCACCGGGGCAACTCCTCAATCGGACCAGTCTAAAGAATGGCCCGAACGAGGGGCAATAGGCCTTGCTTGAGTACCAATACGTCGAGCGAACTGCAACAAGCAATCACGTTACTGCAAAACCGAGAAGAAATGGACCTGCGGCTTTGCCTCCACAACTCCTTCGCTATCGACGGCATAGGAAACCACGTGATATCCACCGGGCCCGAGATTCAGCTTGGTTTTCCAGGTACCTACGCTATTAACTGGCAGACTGACAAATGTCCAATTGGTCTGAAATTCCGAACCATTCCAGTATGACCCATCGCTGGATCGACGAAGAACAAACCGCACCGAATCGGCGGTGTTGGTCGCAAACGCGGTTCCCTGGAAACCGACCGTTCCAGTCAGCATTGAGAAAGCCCGCGGAAGTACGATACTCGATTTCGGACCATCAAATTTTATCCGAAACGTTCGATAGCGGGGCGTGCTCCAGTTGTTGTCCAAATCATAACCCCAAGCCCACACATTAATTAAGCCTGACGGGATATCTTCAGCTGACGGTTCGAAAGCATAGCGCCAATTGCTGATGGTGCCTTCTAAATGGTCAAGCGTTGCTCGAACCTGACGAAAACCATCGAGCCACTCAAGGCCGTTCCAATATCGTTTTGTTTTTTGATCTTGAATCGCCAACCGAACAGCACCCACCCCGAACGGGTCGTCCACCAACCCCGAAAGTTGCAAGCCGGCTGAAAAAGCTGCCCCATTGGTTGATGGCAATCGATAACCGATATTTGGCTTTTTGCCTGGATTTTTCAAGGATCGAAGTTGAAGCGCCAGATTCATTTGAGAAGCGTCTGACAAACTGTCGTAGGTGTTTGTCAATTGATCCGGGTCACGGGCCAGATTGAAATACTCTCGATCGCCGTTCGAGTGCTCGGTGTAGGCAGAATTGAAACGTCGCAAAGTATTCGAAGCGCAGTTAATCTCCTGACCGTACATGATTCTGGATTCCCAGTTTTCAATCAGAATTGCGGACCGCCAATCCTCGGCTCGAAAGGAGCGCGGGTTTCGAAGCAATGGAACAAACGATTTCCCATCGACCAGGCCGGGAACATTCCCACCCGCCAATTCGACCAGTGTCGGCGTGATATCAATATGGGCCAGAAGATGTTGTGAATGCCCTCCAGAAGCAATGCCAGGTCCGGCTACAAACAGTGGAACGCGGGACGAACGATCATAATGAAAGCCTTTTCCCAAAGCCCTTTGATGACCGAGAGAAAACCCGTTGTCAGAGGTGACAAAAATGTAGGTGTTATCGGTCAAATCAAGCTGTTCCAGCTTCCGAACAATCGCTCCGATCTGATCGTCGATGGACATTGTGGCTCGCAGGCGATCTCGATACTCGTTTTGCACATAGAATCGCGAAAAGCTGTCCAGCTTGCTGAGTGTTGCAATCGAGCCTCGTTTGTCTGAAAAGTCGTGTTCATCAAAACCTGGTGTGTAGGGGATGACGGCGTTGTTCCAGAGATTCTTGTACCTTGCAACTTCGACCATGCCTCGATCTGCTGACGGGTGATGAGGCCCCAGAGGATTCAGGAACAAGAAGAAAGGCTGGTCGTTGTCACGATTGACGTGCGTTTCCAGAAGATGCATCACGTCGCGCGTTTCACTGTGAGACCGATAGAGATCGTTCCCGATGATATCCCACTTTCCACCCGGTCGTCGATTTGAGAACCGATAGAAATCGTAGTACCGACCGCCTTGATAGGAATAAAAATCGTCCCAGTGAGGTGGAATGACCGGTATGAAATCGGCATGCAAAAACTTGCCAACCATCATCGTCCTGTATCCCGCTGATTTCATCCAGCTGGACAAATCATTCTGAAAGTAGCCTTGCTGCCGATAGAATCGCATACCACCGGTAAGCCCATTTCCAATACCGGCTTCCGGCTGATTTACGAGGACTCCGGTATTGTGAGCATACTGGCCCCGCAACAAACAGGCTCGGGAAGGACCGCAGAGTGGGGTCGTCGCATGAACGTTCGAAAACTGAAGTCCTCGATTGGCAAGCCGCCCCATGTTTCGATATCGGGCCTCAAAGATTTCGCCGATCAGCAGCTCCGCATCGGCATCGTCAAGATTGATCAGGATGATGTTGGGTTTTTCAACCAACTGACCAGACGATACGGAAGCCGTTGCAGTAAAAACGAAAAGCGTGGTTACTGCCACTAACGCAACCAGCATCAACAACTTCTGTAGTTTCAACATGGCCCGTCTCGATCTCAGGGTCTGACTGGCAAAGGTGTTTTTCGACGACGTGTGGTTTCTGCCTGAACGATTCTTGGTTCGTACCTTGTAACCCAAGTTGGAACCGTACGCAACAACTATAGTTCAACAAACGTGAGTGCATGTTGCACTTAACTGTAGCTTCTGTGGTGTTGAAAAACCACGATGAAAGTAGTGAAAAACCGCCACCCTTAGACGAAACGCACTCTGGAATCGTTGGGGAAGATAAATCTGGGCGATCAGATCAAGGTTTTGCTCGTCGCGCAACGTAAGAGTGCTGGAGGTTCAGGAGGTCTCCTCACGTGAATTTGCTGGTTGCGCAGGAGTCGTACAGTTCCATCAGAGCGTCTCGACAGTTGCCGTTTGCCGATCGAAAAGCCGATTCGATCGCTGAGTCTTCCAAAGAATCAGTTGATTCTGTTAACAAGGAAGCGATCTTCGTCAGCATTCGGATATCAGATCCAACTTGAAAAAGTACTGGCCATTTTTTTTCAGCAAACGGGAGTTCGCGCAGGGCTCCGTGAGCAGTCACCAGAGTTGGCACACGTCGCACAGCCAATGACCTCATCATGATCGCACGTTGAAGCGTTGGCAGATGTTCAATGCCGTCAACAATTAAAATGTTCTTTGACTGGGGTACGGCATTTAATTTTTTGACACGATTCGAGAGACTTTCCCCGACTGGTGTTGAGTTGGTAACTTGAAAGCTGCCTGGCCATTGGCAGTCAGATTTTGGAGCGACGGCATTGATCCATCGCCGGGTGGTTTTTTGCAACGTCGCCAAGTGGAAGCGACCAAAATCGCCAGGCTTTCGTTCTATCACGCGATTTGCAATCGTGTGAGCCAGCGTGGTTTTTCCGCATCCGTGAGGTCCAACGATCTGGCCAATGCAACCACTCGCCAGCCAGTGGTCTACCAGGCGATCCAACTGTTCGATGTCGGTTGAATGATTGTGATGCGAAAAAAGAAACGGGATCGTGCCGGGCCGAATTCGGTCCACTGAAAACGGATTGTTCAGCGGCGCGAATTTTTGGACGGAATCTGCCACGGATCAAGACCGGTGGTTGATTGATTGGCAGATATCGAACTTGGAGTCAAATTCCTCTTCAAAGTCAAAGACGCCATTGAAGTGGCTCTTGCGATCTTGCTCCGATTTTTTCATCAACCCGATTTCAATCATGTTAAAAACGATGTCGCCGAAACAGTCTGTTTTATCCACGCCCCAGCTGTTGAGTACTACTTTCGCCATGTAGCCGAATTGGTTCAGCGCGTATTGCCTGATCGCTTCGCAGAGTTGCTGGCCCGTCAAGTGTCTTTCGCGTCTTGCCTGATGGAGCGAAGAATCGAAATCAACATCATCGGCCGGGATGATCTCAGATTCGATATCGAATTCTGGTTGAGGGTCGCCGCCCAGTTCGAACAGGTCGGAAGCGTACGCCATGGCTTCTCGCACAAAGTGATACGCCTCCGCCGGGTAGCGAGGATCCTGCTTGACCAGCTGATAGATGGTGAACGCGTCGTCAGTCATCGTCATTATCTGATTCTACCGCCACGGAAATGAAATGGGATGAGTGCGTCCATGAGTGGCAACTTTGTAATGACTTCAGACACTCTGGTTGAAGCAGCTGCCGGGCACCAATGTTTCTATTTTATCGGAGACTCAGACAAAGCCAATTATCGTTTTTCCCGAAACACCTGAAAACAGTATTTCGCAAAATAATTCGTTACGTTTCTTTTTTGTTGTTTGGACCGCGTTTTCGCCGTCGATTTCGATTCGAACGTCGCTTTCGTTTTTTTCCACCGTTGGACACATCGTCTGGGTTGTCGCCGGCCTTGTCGTTTGCATCTTGTTCGTTGTTCAGTTCCGACGCAGGAGAATGCGAAGACTGTTTGCCGGATTCAGTTTCCGAAGGACCGTCGTTAGATTGGCTGGCGGAATTCGAATCCCGAACCGATTCGCGATCGTGATGTGAGGTTTTGCGAGATGTCTTCCTGGATCCTCGCTCGTTCTGTTTCGGATTAATCACCGACAACACTTCGCTTGCGTCAATCACCATCCGGCGGTGATCCTCCGTCTCCACAAGTAATTGTTCGGCAAGTATCTGTTGGTTCAAAACCTTTGCCGTTCCATTGCGAGTGACGACTCTCGAACCGACCCGAGGAAGCTGTTTCTGAGTGTCGACATAGTTGTCGTATTCATATCGAAGGCAGCATTTCAAGCGACCGCATCGACCTGAAATTTTGGTCGGGTCAAGTGTCGCCTTTTGCAGCTTGGCCATCTTCATCGACACCGGAGGCATGGCACTCAAGTGAGTGTTGCAACAGACAGGCTTGCCACAATCACCATAGTCGGCCAGAAGCTTGGCTTCATCGCGAACGCCGATCTGTCGCATTTCAATACGAGTGCTGAACTCACTGGCCAGCACGCGAACTAATTCACGAAAGTCGACGCGTTCCTCGGACAGGTAATAGACAACCATTCGCTCGCCGCCAAACAGTTGCTCGACCTCGATCAGCTTCATGTCCAAACCCAAAGCGTCGATGTGCTTTTGGCAGGTTTCAAGCTTTTTGGCTCGAGCGGAATCAATCTTGTCGATTCCCTCGACGTCTTCCTCGGAAACCAGCCGGACGATTGATCCAACGGCAGGTTTGTCCAGATGCGACAGCGCATCGTCGCCCGCTTCGCACAGCACCTGACCGATTTCCAACCCGCGATCCGAGCGAACCACGACTTCCATGGACCGCCGATAGCTCGCGTCTTGCCGCGCTGTCATCACGCCAAGCGTACGCATGGTTCCATATCGGACGATGTATTTTGACAAAGGCTCTTCCTTGTTCGGAAGGTTGGTCGATTAATCGGGTAGCCAGAGCTTCGACGGTTCATCCGCGGAAGCCGGCGCTGCTGCCGGTTCGGCTGCGGGCGGAACAGCCATGGAGGAAACCGCCGGATCCATCGCGTTGGCTCTCCCTCGCATGATCTGATCTTCGTCGATCAGGCCGTAGCGGTGAAGGAGTTGAGCGAGACTTGCCTCGATGCCCGGCTCCTGAAGATGATTGGTCCGTAGCGTCTGCAACAGGCTGGGCAGTTTCTCAGTCAGGCCACGTTCAAGTCGCATTTCAAATTCCTGCAACAGGAATTGTCCGATTGGTTTGCCCTCTTTTTTCGCCTCGGCGCGTGCTTCTTCCAGACATGCCAACGCTGCATCGTCATCATGAGTTGCCTGTGCCTTCATCGAGAGCATCAAATCGCGAGGCATCAAGTCGAATCCATCACGTTCGAGCATCTCATCAACGGTTTTCAGAAGAAGTCCGGGCATTTGAAGGACCATCGAACTTCGATGCACGTCGAACAGGTCTTCGTTTGAAAGCTTTTTCAAATCAAGAAACTGCATTTGAAACGGAGGAAGCTCCGCCACCGATTCAACCGAGGCCGGGTCGAGTGGTCCGGGCAGCGTCACGCCAAGTTCAGTGATAAACTTCTGGCTTGCTTCCTTCCCGCCTTTTCGGTCTGCGAGTAACGAACGAAGTTGAACCAGCAAGCCGTGAACGCGAGTCTTGTATTGGTCAATTTTTGCAGCTTCCGAAATCGTTTTTCCATCAAGGCAATGAAATGGAAGTTGCTTGTACTGGTCCAGCATTGCAGGAAAGTACTGCTCCATCAGGGTGTCGAACTGATCGCGATTGGTGCCTTTAGGCAGATGCCAGTCAACTCGGAAGACTCGATCAATGACAGAAACCTTGCCTAGTTCAGATTCAGTACCGTCCCCTTGTATCAACTGTCCAAACACTTCATTTAACAGCGACAGCGATTCATCTTTGCAGTGGTCGTCGCTTACGATCAATTCAAGCCTTGCTTCGCGGTCCGTTTGCTTTCCGTAAAGTTTGATCTCAGCCAGAACATTAGGAACGCTCTCGATTGTCAGCTCTTCCGGAGATTTGACGGACGGCTTGTTCAAGACAGCGTAGGAATGTTTGGGCGCCGGCCCCTCTCCAAATGGATCCTGTTCGTCAGGGGGTAGCGATACCAATTGGTTGTGTGAGGCTGCCAGTTCCATCGCTGCTGACGCGTCACCAAGCCCAAAACTCTTTCGAAGGACGACCTGTTCTGGAACAGCCGGGGTGGCGTCGACGGCCTGAGCAAGCAATTCAGCTTCGATGGCTTCCCAGGGCGAATGGTCGGGCAGATTGGAAACGCGACGAAACTTGTCCGGCAACAAGTCGCTCATCCCCAGAAAGCCCGAGACGATCGCAATGCCTTCGACAACGATGGGCTGGTCAGGGAACTTCGAATCGATCTTCTCTAAAAACTTCAACGCTTTTCTGAATTGACCGCGAGCGAGTGCTCGACCGACGTTGACGTATTTTTTGTGCCATTCAACATCTTCAGATGGCGGTTTGGAAATGTGAAACGATCGTTTCAGGGCAATGGGAAGACCTTTGAATCCGAAAGTGTCATACACCATTCGCTGGAGTTCTTCGTCTTGTCCACCCTTCAATTCCGATGCGAATTCGAGATGTGCCCGTCCGGCAATCAGTTGTCCCTCGTTCAGCAAGCCAATCCCAAGGGCTCGGAACGCGTTCGCCAGCGTAATCGGTAACTCGTTACCGGTGATGGCATCCATCGTGTCCTGCAGTTTTGAGATCGCTTCGTCGGTTTTGCCTTCTGTCAACGCGATCAGCGAAGCATGCTGCATCCCCGTGATGTGATTGGGATGATTGTCCAGCAAAGTCTTGTTGGCTGCTTTCGCTTTTTCGGTCTCGCCATGCGAAATAAGAATGTGTGTCTGAATCGTCAGCAGGCACTCACGCGGTCCGACTCGGGCGATCGTGCGTTCCAGTTGCTCTAATGCCGCAACTGTTTGCCCCGCGTGCTCCTTGGATAGAACGGCATTCAGATCGCTGACCAGTTCTTTGCCGCAACAGAATTTGATTTTTTTGCCCTGATGGCAGGGGCACTGCTGATAGCTGTCGATTTCCATATACTTCTACTGCCTTGGCCGACTTCGGATGTCAGAACGATTGAGTGTGAAACTGGCAGTCTGCGGAGCCAGCAAGTCGCCCTTTCAGGTGCCTTGGCGTCTGCGACGCGGTTGTTTCATCGAGGTAGACACGCGAGCGACGAAATGAATGATCGGTGGTTCAAAATAAATTTATCGAACATTCAATTTACGGCAATCCAAACGCTGATGGTAGCCCCAACGCGTTTCCTCATGACGACGGAACTGGTCATAGACGCAAAACTCCGGGGAAGTACCCATGTCTGATCATGAACATGCCGAGCCTTCCAATCAGCAGGGAACTGATTCAACGTGGGAATTCGAGCATTTACCAAACGTTGGTTTGACGCTCTCGTTGACGGCTGCTCAAACACCCGATCAGATCGCCGTTGCCGCGCCAAAATCAGGCCAACCCAAACGATGTTCTGTTGATCGCCCACTGGAATACGACCGAATCACTTTTGCTGAACTGGATGCGGCAAGCAATCGCGTTGCGGCCGGAGTTCGTCGAATGGGGGTGACCAAGGGAACGCGTCTTGCCTTGATGGTGCCGCCGGGAATCGAGTTTGTGAAGATGGTGTTCGGTCTTTTCAAGTCCGGTGTCACCGTCATCTTGATTGATCCGGGAATGGGACGAAAAAACATGATTCGTTGCCTCGCCGAAGCGAAGCCCGATGGGATCGTTGGAATCAAACGTGCTCACCTTGCCCGATGGCTGTTTCGCAAACAGTTTCCTGATTGCACGAAAAACGTGGTCGTCGGTCGTTGGCCTGGTTGTATGTCCAGTCGATCCTTTGAGCGTATCGATGAGAACGAGTTCAAGCCATTGGATGGCACTCAGGAAGACCAGGCAGCAATCATTTTCACAACCGGCAGTACGGGGCCACCGAAGGGAGTGCTCTATCGGCACCGAAACTTTATCCAACAAGCGACTCAGATTCGGGATTATTTTAACATTCAACCCGGCTCGACGGATGTTTCCGGATTTCCCTTGTTCGCTTTGTTCAATACCGCAATGGGAACGACGACTGTTTTTCCTCAGATGGATGCGACTCGGCCTGCAGACGTGTACCCGCCAAATATCATTGACGCCGTCAGAACGTTCACTGCGGATCAGTCTTTTGGTTCTCCGGCACTTTGGAATACGGTCTCGAAATGGTGCGAGTCCAATCAAGTCAAACTGCCTGAAGTTCAACGAGTCTTGTCAGCGGGAGCACCCGTTCCTCCAAATGTGTTGCAGCGAATTCGAAAGATTATTGCTGATGATGGCGATGCGTTCACGCCGTACGGCGCCACCGAGGCGCTGCCCGTTGCCTGCAACTCCGCAACGATCGTTTTGAGTGAAACGGCACAGAAGACAAGAACTGGATTCGGCACTTGTGTGGGGAACAAGTTCGATCGGATCGAGTGGCGAGTGATCGAGATTTCGGATCAACCGTTGACAGACGTCAGCCAGACGAAAGAGGTGCCCGTCGGAACCATTGGTGAGTTAATGGTGCAAGGGCCAGCGGTTACGGATCGATATGTTACCCGAACAAACGCGAACGCGGATCATAAAGTCGCTGATGGCGGCTCTTTCTGGCATCGAATGGGGGATGTCGGCTATCTGGACGAACGAAACCGTTTCTGGTTTTGCGGTCGCAAAAACCATCGTGTTATCACCGACAACGGCACGATGTTCACGATTCCCTGTGAGGGGATTATCAACTCGCACCCAAGCGTCTATCGCAGTGCATTGGTGGGAATCGAAAGAAACAGGCAGTCGCAGAAGGACGGTAATGAATCAAAAACGCCAGTGATGGTGGTTGAACCGCATGCAGAAAGTTGGCCGAACTCCAAATCAGATTGCGTGAAGCTCGAGCAGGAACTATTGCAAATGGCTGCGGAACATGAAGTGACCCGTTCAGTCACTCGCTTTCTTTTTCGCCGCTCGTTGCCCGTGGACATTCGCCATAATTCGAAAATATTTCGCGAGCAACTTGGACCCTGGGCCCAACAGCAAATAGGGAAGCTCACAACCGACTGAACCGTCAGGCCGTTGAATCTGCACAGTGCTATGGAGTTCGTCTTCGCGGGGCCAGCATTCCCGTGATTAGAAGCATCATGATCGAGAACGGGCCAGGCTCAGGAATGGCAATCGCTGTCAGGCCAAACGGAAGTGTCCGTTCCTGCTGCTCGTCACCGGTGTCCGTGCCCGGTGATTCACCAACAGGTGGCAATGTCTGATTCGTTTCGGATATTTCCGCAGACGCAAAGCGAAACGGATTGACTGATGGTCTGGCCATAACCGCAACGTTCTCGTCGTTCTGAGCAAGCTGCTCCTCGTCCGCGTTGACCCAGAAGGCCTCAGTATCCGACCTGTTGACCGTAGTATCCACTGACCCGAGTGTAAACCATTTCGGAACTGCGGGCGTGTCGATGTTCGCACTTGACGACCGCATCAGCTCCTTCGCTTGAGAATTAGCCAGGGTCAACATGCTCGAACGGCCGTACTCGATATCTTTCTCGAGTTCAGCCAAAGACACGTCTGACTTTCCGAGCTGGAACTCGCTGGAAAACTCCAGCAGCTTTTGAGTGACTGATCGAGTTGATGTGAAGTTCATGCTGACCAGATAAACCGGTTCATTCAACCGTTCTGGCGTCGCGGCATCCAGTGCCGTTGAAGCGGATAGTGCAAGAAAACCTTCGTCGTGTTCACTTGAAACGTGGTAGTTTGAGCGGACGACATTCGCGGTGCTCGTGGCAATGATTCTGTTTTTGGGGATTCCGCCGTTTTCGTATCCGGACGTGATAAGATCAGCGGTTGCTGCGTTCGTCAGAAGAAGCACAACGGTCAGTGCTGGAAACATCGGGCGGTTGGACGCAGTTATACTCATGTTCAAAAACACACTTCACCTCGAAAAGAATTTTGTCAGTATTCATTTGCTCACTTGCGGTGGGACGGTTTTTGAGGCGGGAACGCGGGGGATAGCCAGTCGCGTTTGCGTGCAGCACAAAGCAACTGTATGGACCTGTTAATCGAACGATTGGTTGTCCGGCTTTCAGGATTTAAGAAGCGGATACGTTTGCACCAGATAAACAGGAGCAGCACCAGTATTTGCGGCATCGCGCGACTTGGCGAAAGGGAGAAAAAAAGCTGGACGCATGCGCTGGGCATACTCTTAAACAGAAGATTTGCACGCGTTTGGCAGCTTTTTACTGCTCGTGCCTGGCATGCTATAACGTGATCTTGAAAATCACTTGTTCAAGTGAATGACCCATTCCGAACTGAGGACCCGCACGCATGCATCATTGGAAGACCATCGCATTGTTGAGTCTTTTTGTTCCGAGTTTGGCGAGTCTGTTTCAGGCGGAGATGCTGGCTCAGGAAAGTGTGTGTGAGACAGCGAAACTGTGTCCTGACGGTGACGTCGTTGTTAAGTACCGCCAATCCGCACTCGACAAATGGGAGACGCACATTCACGCGCTCGAGTTACTTGATCAAAGCGAGCAGCACCCTGACGATGCCATTCTTTTTACGGGCAGCAGCAGTATTCGAAGATGGGAAACCATTGCGGAGGACATGGCTCCTTATCATCCGATACGTCGCGGCTACGGCGGAGCAAAATACTCAGATCTTGCTGTGTTTGCGGACAGATTGATTCACCCTCACGATTGCAGAGCGATTGTGATTTTTGTGGCGAACGATGTTGCCGGTTTTCCAGCTGACAAAACGCCGCAAGAAGTGAGTATGCTGGTGAACTACATTTTGCAAACGATCCGCGCAAAGATGGCCTCGACGCCCGTGTTTTTTATCGAGATCACTCCCACCGAGCTGCGTTTTCATGCGTGGGAAAAAACCCGTTTGGTGAACGCCGCGATTCGGGAAATCTGTCTGACGACACCCAACACGTATTTTATTGCAACGGCCGAGCACTTTCTTGACGCAAATAAGCAGCCCGTTCCCAGTCTATTCGTTGAAGATCGCTTGCACTTGAATCAAGCCGGCTATGATCTTTGGAGCTCGTTGATCAAACGCACGCTTGACGATGTGCTCGAGCGGGAAGTTCCTTCCGCGATAAATGATGGGCCAACCGCGGCAACCACTGCAGGCGATGGATAAGTTTGAAGCTGCGAAAATCTGTGGGCGAGCGTGAAGTCCGGCTGAAGGTGCGATATACTCTGACGGACAGCTGCTAATCGCTTCACGCGAAATCAATCAAATGGCGTGAACGTCACCTATCAACACCTTGATCATGTGAGCGTAACCAAAATGGTGATTGGAATTTCGGAACTCAAAATTGTGAAATGCCTTCCGCCAATTTTGGCTTTAATGGCCCTTGCAACCACGTATCTGCTCATCAATTCTTCCTGCGCCGCTGAAAATGGAAAGCCAAACATTCTGATGATCGTCGTGGATGATCTGAACGATTGGGTCGAGCCATTAGGTGGGCATCCTCAAGTTAAAACCCCCGCGATTAAATCCCTGGCAGATCGTGGAATGCTGTTCCGAAATGCTCACTGCCAGTCTCCGCTCTGCAATTCTTCTCGCACCAGCGTGATGTTATCGCTGCGACCGTCGACGACCGGTATTTACGGCTTGGCACCATGGTTTCGTGATCTTGAAAAGTACAAACGCGCCGTTTCTTTACCGCAGTATTTTACGAGGCATGGATACGAGACTTTCACAGGTGGCAAGGTTTACCACAACAGCATGGGACGGAATCCGGCTGAAGGCGTGGACAAGGAGTTTGAGCATTGGGGGCCGTGGGGTGGACCGGGAATCATGCCGAAACAGAAGTTGATTCCTGTCACACCAGCAGGGAACAATCCATGGGTCGACTGGGGCACCTTTCCGCATGAAGACGAGCAAAAAGGTGATTGGAAGGTGGCGGATTGGGCAGTTGAAACGCTTAAAAATATATCTGATGAGAAGCCTTTCTTCATGGCGACCGGATTTTTTCTGCCTCATGTTCCTTGCTATGTCACAAAAGAATGGTGGGACATGTACCCCGATGAAAGTCTGGTCATGCCAGAACTTCAGGAGAACGATCGCAGCGACTGTTCACCATTCAGCTGGTATTTGCATTGGGACTTGCCCGAACCCCGATTGCATTGGTTGCGGAAGCACAAACAGCATCGCAACCTGGTGCGGTCGTATCTCGCATCGATCACTTTTATGGACAGTCAGGTCCAACGGGTGTTGGATGCTTTGAACGAATCTCCATTTGCTGATAATACGATTGTGGTTCTTTGGAGCGACCACGGATATCACCTTGGGGAAAAGCAAATGACTGGCAAAACCACTCTGTGGGAGCGTTCGACACGAGTGCCGCTCATCTTTGCCGGCCCCGAAATTAAACCGGGCGTTTGCGATCAACCTGTGGAACTTTTGGATATCTACCCGACACTTGCGGACCTTGCAAAGCTTGATGCTCCCACGGGGGTTGAAGGGATCAGCTTACTGCCTCAGGTTTCCAATCCAACAGAAAAACGGAAACAGCCGGCAATCACAATTCACAATCAGGGAAATTTCAGTCTGCGTGATCAGTCGTTTCGTTTGATTCGATATGCGGACGGTAGCGAAGAACTGTACGATCTTGAAAACGATCCGCATGAGTTCACGAATTTGATTAACAAACAGGAGTTCACTGACGCCGCAAACAGGCTACGAAAGTTTGTCCCTGACTCGTCAGCGCCGTTAGCGCCGAACAGCAAGCAGCGAGTATTGGAGAAACGCGAAGATGGTTGGTACTGGGAGGGTACAAAGATTGACCCGGAACATCCTCCGTGCCGAGCCGAAGCGGAATAGCGAACTTGCAGCACCTATGGCCTTGCAGGTGATCGTTGTTCGTTCGTCTTGATCTTTCCACTCCAGTACGCCTCATACTCTTCGCTGTCAAGCTCGCGAGGCTCGTAGAATGCGACAAGGCGTTTTCCATTGACGCCGGTGTTCTCGAAAACGATTGCATGGTCGCCGCGACCGTTTACTTCGTACCTGATTTTGAACGGCTCATTGTCGCGTTCGCTGACGAAGATTCCGTCAATCATTTCTGGGGTAATCCCCATCCTCTTCAGACGAACTCCCGCGGGCCGATTGTTCTTTAGAAAATCCTTCAGTTCTGCTTCGTCTTTTGGAGCACGACCGTTGTCAGAGGTAAACATTCCGTAGGAATTACGAAGCCGTTGAATGTTGGTTTTGTTGTACTGTGAGAAATCCAGCGATGGTTCTCGAACACAACCAATCAAGCCAATGACCAAGATTGAAAGAACAATCCATTTTTGAGCAACATAATTCGCGCGAAGTCGTTCTGGCATTTGCAACACCATTGAAAAGATTGACGTTGAGTCGTTCATTAAGTCGCGGTAACTCACAATCTAAAACTCCTCAAACGGAACTACGGTGCCATCTTGTCGGTCACAAATCCTATGGATGTTGTCAAAACTGATCTCGTTGCTTATCGCACGCACAGAGCCATCCCCAAAAACAGCGGTTGTCACACCGGGGTGAGGACCACCAAAACCTTCCTCACGAGTGACCTGAGGACCCGTAGGGGCTACAGCACGAGGTTGGTCATTGTCCGCGACGAGAGGCCACACAAAGCGACCATTCGTATGCCAACCCGGTGCCAGATAACCACCAAAGTCGCCTTGCATGAACCTGCCTTCCTGAGCCACTGGATTGTAAGTTTGAGCGTCTGCGGATTTCTCCATTAGCAAAACCGTATTTGACGATCCATCTGCGATGTCATTGAAGCCGACGCGAGAGAATTTCTCGATCAACCTTGGAGGATTGGCAAACAGGTTCCCTCTTCCTCCGCGAGCGATAATGCCGATGTAAGATTCCACCGTATTGAACGCCGGAATCGGAGCCCCAGCAAGGAAAGGTGCTCGCCGAGCTTCCTCAAAATAAGCATTCTCAACATTTGCGTAGTCGTTAATTACAAATGTTCGTGTGTCATTGAGTGCGAAACAAGTCCTTGGTCCGCGAGAGGGGCAAGTCAGAGGCTGAAGCCGCTGTTCGATTGGAAAAGTGTTATCTGGTAGAACCTCGAAAACGAATCCTCCCGGCAATTCACGTAAATCCGCCAGTGCCTGAGCTTCGATATACGGCATGATTTGATACGTCCACGTTGCCGCTTCCGGACCTACCGAAACTCCTTTGTGCACGGGCGTGGACACCCAAGTGGTATCTCCACCAGACAGGCCACTGGTTGGAAAATGAGACGTCGCAGATTCGAAGTTCAAACAGCCCAAGCCCAACTGTTTCAGATTGTTCATGCACGACGAACGACGGGCCGCTTCGCGTACCTGCTGAACGGCGGGCAACAGCATTCCGATCAGAATTCCGATGATGGCAATGACCACCAAAAGTTCGACAAGGGTAAATCCTGCTTTCGACCGCTTCATAACTTTGACTCCAGAGAATACTGAATAAGAAAAATCACAAGCACCGACGTTTTGGTGACGCAACGAGCCAATAGACAAAGTCTAAGTGAGTTGAGACGCCTTAGCAACTGTTTTTGCGAATCGTGTGTAACGACACTCCTTCTGCCTTTCCTGATTTGTGACGCTATCTGTTCGAGATGAATTCGTAGGTTCCTGCAGCGACCTCAAAAGCGACATAGTTTTTGTCTTCGTGAGAAAATCTGATCTGAGCATCTCCTTGCGTTGGTTCTGGTGAACCACTGCGAGACCAGAGTAGCTTGGTGCCCTCAGTAATCTCGTTGGCTTGACCGGCAGGAATATAAATCGTTCCGCTGGTTCCTGTCGGTGAGGTTACTTTCATCTCGAATCTTCGATCCGAATCTGAAATGTCAACTTTTATTTCGCCCGAGACTGTTTGCACTACCGCTTGAACGCTTTTCAACGTTCCCAGTTGCGGACGAATCTCGAATTTTGTGAAACCCGGCTCTGCCGGTTCGATACCAGCGATGTACTGAGACATGATTGTCAGCGGTCCCCCAGACCACGCATGATTGGTTGTTCCGCCGCCAAACCCTTCTGGACCGATTCCCCATCCTTCCCAAAGCGTTGTGATTTCCGAGGCAACCATTTTGCCGTAGCGTTTTCGCATTCGAGCGATTGCCTGATTTGGTCGTCTCATTTGATACAAAGCTTCAAGAACGTATTTTTCCATGTATGGACTGCTATGAAGCTGCTTCTCGAACACCTCAGCAATTGCCTCGAATTTTTCTGTCTCCGCGATGCCAGAAACGACCGCCAATGCGTGACCGCGATCATCCGTTGGACCCTTGTACTGAGGAGAGCGATACTCAGCACCGGTCCAGAAGCGTTTGTTGAAAGCCGCCTGCAGCAATTCCATTTTTTCTTTCAGATTTGCAACTTCTTGGTTGTTGCCCAGCGCTTTTGCCATATTCGCTTGCCCTTTAAGTGCAAGGAAGTACCAGCCGTTGAATAGAAGCGGCATGTCTTTGTTTTTACCCCAGTCCCCCCACGTCCATCCGCCCTTTCGTGGAATGACCAAGCCGTCATCATCAATTTTCCAAAGTGCGAGATATCGTTTCACTCGAGGATAAACCTGTTCGATTGTTTTCAAGTCTCCGGTGTGCAGCGCATAAGTCCAGAAACCAAACTGACCGACACTTGCGAGCATTTGCATAGGAAGTTCCGAATCGTAGTTCCCCGCCGGAACAGGCGAGAAGATCGTGTCGTCCTCTCGCTGCCACGCCATCAATTCGAGAATTCCTTTTTTTGCCAGCGAGTGGCTTTTGACATCAAGCGCGTAAAATGACTCGCCCATTTCCAACACCACGTCGCCCCACCACTGTGCTCGTTCACGATCCGGGCAATCGAAATACGTGTCCCGCATCGTCACATACAGAGTTCGTTCAGCTTTTTGTCGCAGACGATTCAGGAACGGATCATCGCATTGGAATCGGCCGGCGAATTCGGTATCAAAACCGGTTTCTCGATACTTCAAGTCAATGATTTCGACCCCCTTGGGAATCTGATAAAGAACCTCATGCCCGTTCATCCACCCAAGGTTCTCATAAGTCTGCAGCCCGTCGCGTGTCACGTATTCCGCACGCACGTTTGGCGGTCCTCCTCCACGGTAGTGATCAGTGCGAATGTCGATCGTTTTTCCGGCTTTCGATCGAACAGTCAATGTTGGATTGACCTGAGCGTTGTAGGGAAGTTTCGCTCGAATCACCTGACCGTCCGAAACTCGAGGTAGTCCAATTTCAGATGCGTTCTTGTACCTTTTGAGGCCGAAGTCTTTCCACAGAGGAATCGGTCGCTGGTGCAACTCGCCCCATGGTTGCGATGGAGGCCTCCCGAACGGAGTCGCAAATTGCCATGATGAGTCATCGAACTCTGGCTGGAACCAATCGTTGTCTGCAGAATCGTTGAACGCTCGTTGACCATCGAATCGGATGTTCGACTCGGGCAAACGATAGTTGGGGTGAGGAGGATCTGTCTCTCCAAATGCGGGGTGTTCGGCAGCCCTCCATGTCTCGTCCGAACCGATATGCTGTTCTTCAAACGTGCAATCAAATACAAGTCCCGCTTTCCCAGACGAATGGTGGCTGAAACCATCCTTGCCGAAATACCAGACGAGGATTGCGATTGAATTCTGCCCATGCTGCAAACGCTCAGACAGATCAATCTGGTCGAAGTAAGTTGATTCGGGTGTTGGGCCCCGTTTCAGTTGCCCCTCGCGTACGACCAGCTGGCCGTTGATCCACAGCCAGTACTTCGAGTCGCATGCAATCCTGGCAACCGCTTTCGAACGCGTCGAATCAACCTGAATGTTCTTGCGAAAACAAATCCATTGATTCGGCTCAGAGGCTTTTTCAAGCCCGATCCAGACTCCTCGCCATCGGTCAGCATTCGAAGACGAGTCAGCAGATAGACTTGTCGAAACTCCGATCACGATTGCCATTGTCAGCAGACTAGGTCGGATGGGAGCATTCACGGTGTTAATGCCTCGTTCAAGCTGAACACCTTCTACTTTCGAAGGTTATCGTTTTCCTTGTCAGCGAAGGACTGAAGCAGCCCGGGATCAACAATTGGGTTTCCCGCGGCCGCTGATTTTCAGTGTGACTGAATTCAATGATTTTGAATCAGCATTTTCGCCGACGTCCAGCAGCTGTCATTACCAGCCCAAGCAGCCCGACGACCAAACTTCCGGGCTCTGGAATCGCCGAAACGACCAGGTTGTCGATGTATCGACCTTCGAAGTTGTTTGCACTGATAGCAAGGGTTCCGAAATCAGTGCCACCAACGGTTGTGAAATCCTGCGAAAGCGTTCCGTCAATCAAAACATTAATATCAATCAAATCCGCGTCCCCGTACGCTCCGGAGACTTGCGGGATTGCCGTCAACAGAAGGCTGTGCTCAATGTCCGGGTTTCCATAATCAAAACTGAAGCCGGGCCCTGTGTTATCAGTTCTTACGTTTGCATTGCCTGTATTTCCATTGGCAGCCTGCTGGAAGAGAATTGACCAGTCGGAAAGGTTAGGCGCTTGAAATTCGTTCGAGATTGCCGTGCCGCTATCCACGCCAAGGCCGAAAACAAGGAATCCCCCCGGTCCCGGAGAATTCGCTGGGTCTTCCGGAAAACGACGAAAGTCGAGGGCAACTGTGAAACCGTTCGGCGCGACGGTTGTCGCATCAAAATCGAAGAAGGTCGTTGTTCCGTGGTTAAAGCCTCGGCTACCATCGGTCACCGCGTTACGACCACCACCGGCTCGATTTGGGCCAGCGACCCACTCCTGAGAGACCGTACCTCCTAACGCGTTATCGTTAGTCCCCCAATCGGAGAAATTAGCCGCTGGGCCATTTGGGTCGCCGTTTAAATCACCGCTGCCGGTGACACGAGAAAATCCATCGGAATAGATGACTTGCGCGTTGGCAAGTTGAGCCACGAACAAAACAATCGCAAAACATGCGACAAGACTGGAAAGCAATTTTTTCATTTTTTATCTCACCAATAGGACAGCAACAGGAAGCATTGAGACTTAATTTCTCTAAAGCCGAAAAACTCGATTTGTTTGTTTAAAACAACACTTCGCGGTGGGATGATCGAGACTCGGAATCATCGATTTGGATTCGGTCTTTCTCGCCACCATCATGCTTGACGAAGTGGTGCAAGAGTTGAACGGGTAGAACTCAGCTTAATGCAAAAGTTGACTTGATCAACCTTGCGGTCAGATAAAGCAGCCCAAAAGCACGCTGCGGGATTCTTGGCTTCCCTTGTCGCTGCATGTCGGAAATCGGAAACGGGGTTGTCCAGCTCTTTCGCTTGGCAAAATTGTCAGGTCTCACAGATCGAGGAATATTTCCCCGTCAGTTCTTTTCATCCGTGTTCAATAAGTGCAAAAAACTGGATGTTTTGGGATCGCTCGGATACGCATCGGGCAACGCCTGACACAGCATTCAAGCTCCGCGGTTTCGGATGGAAAATCGTTTCCGCGCAAGAAAAACGTCGCCATTGACTGTATTCAAAAGCGACGCTGGTTCCGGGCTGAAGTCCCGTGACTTCAATTGCGCTGATATGTCATCGTCTTCGCAGACAAAGTCCGGTGAGTCCAATCAGGGCCACTAAAGACAACGAAGCTGGCTCTGGCACAGCCGATACTGCAGCCGCGCCTCCGGGGGCATTCGTCTTGTTCAGGTTTCCTACCAACGCAAACGCATCGCCTAACACGTTGACCGTGCCATCGCCGTTGAAGTCCCCCTGTGACCAACTGCTGGCCGGATTGTTCAAATTACCAACCAACGCGAACGCATCACCAAGCACGTTGACGGTTCCATCAAGATTCAAGTCACCTGCAAACGTACCTTTCTGCCCGTTTGAGGTCTCTACCAGATCGGTGTAATGCTGCGCGAAATCGTCAGCACCAACAGTTCCGTCGTTATTCAAGTCAAGCGATTCCAGAGCTCCAGTTGCCGCCATTCCGATGTTGCCGTTGTACTGATCCAGATCCGCCAGATCGACGTCACCATCGTTGTCGAAGTCACCAAGAAGTGGCCCGCCGCCGTCAAACGCTGACACGACCAGATTGTCGATGTAACGTCCCTCAAAATTATTAGCGCTGACTGTAAACGTTCCGAAATCCGCTCCACCCGTTGTCGTGAAATCCTGTGAAAGCGTCCCGTCAATCAGCACGTTGACGTCTACCGAGTCGGAATCACCATAGGCTCCCGACGTCTGCGGGGTCACGGTCAGTAACAACGAATGTTCGATATCGGGGTCACCGTAGTCGAAGTTGGTTACTGGGGCACTGTCAGTGTAGACCGTGGAATTACCGGTGTTTCCGTTGTTTGCCTGTTGGAACAAGATCGCCCAATCCGAGTTATTCAATGCGAGAGCGTCGCCCAGTGGTTCAGAACCAAGGTCGACTCCCAAGCCGAATGCAATGTAACCATTTGGTCCTGGCGGAGTCGCTGGGTCTGCCGGGTAGCGTCGGAAGTCGAGTGCAATAGTAAAGCCATCAGGAGCTGACGACGTGACATCGAGTTCATAGAAGCTGGATGAGCCGAACGAGAATCCACGATCGCCGTCGGTCACGGCATTGCGACCACCCAACGCTCGATCTGGCCCTGCATTCCACGCTTGTACATTAGTTCCTCCAAGGCCATTGTCGTTGCTGCCCCAGTCAGAAAAATTATCGCCAGGGCCATTTGGGTCTCCGTTCGCGTCACCGCTTCCGGTAACGCGTGAAAAGGTATCGGAGTAAATTATTTGTGCGGACGCGACTGAGAAAGTCACATTGACAGTCAACAGACAGGTCGCAACGGAGAGTAAGACTTTCATGAATGCCTCGGCGTAAATGAATGTGTTTGGATACCTTGCGGACTGAGTATGTTTGATGATCTCAGGGATCATCCCGCGCTCCTTTTGACGGATAAACCAGCCTCGACACGAAACGCTTGGAGAATAAACCTCGGGGCGAAGAGCTTGACAGCGGGTTCTCAAATTCCATTAAGTAGCGGTCTTTGCGTACTCGGCGCTCATTGAGCAGCTTTCCCGGCTGGTCATCAGGCTATCACACTCGCGAGTCTGTGCAACGGTTTTCTGGCACCGCAACTCAAACATAATGAGAGTTTTGTTCTCCGTTTGCGGCTGGCCGATGTCGCATAATGGCAGCGGCAAGGCATTTGACTGAACCCGTTTCGAACGGGTTTTTGCAGTCAAAGATTTTTATGGACTCCATCGCGAATATGCGGTTCGGATGTTTTGAGGATTGATGAAAGAAGTGATTTTGAATCACTTGGATTCAATTCGAAAGCAAAACTTGTCACACATAAGAAGACAGCCCTCGATCCCGTAATCGAAGGCTGTCTGGTTAGTCAATCGCTCAGTCAATGAGAGAGTCGGCTGCGTTCATGCTACGGCCAGTTGCTTTCAAGCGACCGCCAGTTCGCTGACCTCTTCGGCCAGACGCTTTCGAGCCACGTGCAGGCGACGCTTGATCGTGCCCAAAGGCGCGGCGAACGAATCGCTCATCTCGTTCAGGCTTTCCCCGCGAACGTAGAACGCGACCAGTGTGTCTCGATCCATATCGCCAAGGCGATTCAGACCGGCATTCACCTGATCCTTCCGTTCATGTTCAACGACTCGAGCCAGTGGGCAATCGTCACCGGTCAGTGTGGCTTCGAAAACTTCAGGCTCAACCGAAACCTGAGGTGCACGTCGAACGGCTCGATTGATTGCCATTCGGACAGTGATCTGACGCAACCAGCCGATGAACGCTTCTGGCGTTCGCAGCTGATCGATTTTCACCATCGCCTGTACGAACACGTCCTGGCACAATTCCTGTGCGTCAGCGTGGTCGCGAAGACGTCGCATGGCGATTGCCATCACGGTCGGCTGGAACCGTTCGAACAGTTCGCCAAAAGCGTCTCGGCTACCTGCCTGGGCTTCGCGCACCAGGTCGGCGGTCATTTTTGCGTTGGTCAATTGTGTGTTGATAGCGTTCATTTCTGGTTCTTTTCATTTTTCGCTGCAACAATCTGTTGTCTTCGAGGCAGCGTTGAGATGCTGAAACGCGGGTAGCCGAGATCTGAGTTCGAACGTGTGCGTGGATGTGCAGCAACGTGGACTCGGATCAGGTCGCCCGTGAACCAGTTTCAAGAGTGCTTTGCCTTGTTGGCCAGTTGAAAACGCTTTTGATCACTGACTGATCGATGGTTGCATTTTCGTCTGGTGATTCGCTTTAGCGAACCTGGCAGCGTTTTCTGAAACTGGTGTCTGGTCCACCGGTGACCGGTTTACCCAGACTCGTCCCAAGCGTGGCGGTTTTACTGACGGGCACCGCAACTGGACAAAATGCGAATCGATATGCCTGTAGCCAGCATTCCAGATTCGCGTCCATATCGCTCAACATTCGAGCAGCGGTTGCCATCAGATTCCGGAGCGTCTCCAGCACATGGAGATAAACTCTGGAGCCCTCGCGCAGTGATAGCTGAGCGAGGCTGACGCCGAGGGATTGGCCGTGCCAAGATTGGCGTTGCAGTCCAGACAAAATGCATGACACGGACAGACCCTTGACGCAAAAACGGCAAATAGCGTTAGCGATTGAGTTTGTTGTGTTTTGAATACGCATTTCATTCATCCTGCGTGCCTGGCACACTAATAGAAAGAACCGTGTAGATTTGAGCAGCCGATCTTGGCCGTCACGCCTGCGAAGCGTGAAAGCGTTGCCGAACTGCTCTCCTGTAAATGTATCGACGTTCGCCCGAGTGTTTCGAAACGGAAAACCGCCGATGTGGCTGCTTTGCTGAATTCCAAATGAATTCCAAAGCAACCAGATCATACCACAAATTTGTGGCGATGACCGTGGATTTCCTCTCCACGCCGGTACAGAGCCTTTCGTTTGGAGAAGGTTCGCGGATTTCTGAGAATATTTTCGGCAGAAGGGCAGGCGTCGGAAATTTCCGCGTCAAGCTGTTCAAACCCATGATCTCGGCAGGCTACTTGAGCCGCCCGAGTCCGAGTTTTTCACGGTTTTTATTCAGCATTTCGATCCCGGCAGGGTTCATTTTCAGGAATTTGATCAACTGGGAATTGGATATTCCCAGCAAATCTGCAGACGCCGCGTGGTCAAACTGACAGGCTGCCAGCACGTTCAAAGCCTCGGCCAGCAGAGCAGCAAAATCATTGTGTCGGACACTTACGTCAACTTTGCCTTTTCGGCACCGATTTATCCACAATTGGCTGGGAGTAAAATTCTCTGGGTCGACGCGTATGCGGACCGCCAGTGCCAGATTCACTCGCAATCGCTCCACCGCCACGTCTCGATTGGCATGTTGGCTGCGTCGCTCGGAAGCCTGTCCGATCACTCCGCTGGGCAAGTGCGTGACCACGATCGCAGATTCCACCTTGTTGCGATGTTGTCCTCCAGGGCCTCCGCGTCTGGTCCGCTCAAACTTGCAGTCGGAAAGCAAGTCGTCGATAGGTAACGTGGTGGGATGGGAATCGGACAATGTGGACGTGTCTGCTTTTACGAGTTAACTCTGGGCGTGAACGAAATTCCTGTCCTATTCTGGTGCGGATCGGGCCAACTGTCGCGATGAAAACGGAAGATGACAACCGTTTGTGACAAGAAAACTCAGAAAAATTGAGGTGCCCTGTTTCGGTCTGACTCGATAAATCCGTAGAATAAGTGTGCCTCTCGATCTCTTCCCTCAACTTTGTTGCCTGTTTCAATTTTGACCGCCCTGTTCTATGTCGCTTGAAAAGCTAGGTCCATATCGATTCAAAGGTGTCCTGGGTCGCGGTGGAATGGGCACCGTCTATCGTGGTGAACATGAAGAAACGGGCGAATTCCACGCGGTCAAGGTGCTGGCCCCGACGTACACAGACGACGACCACTTCCGGGGTCGATTTGAATCAGAGATTCGAGCACTGCTGAAGCTGAATCATCCAAACATCGTCCAGCTGATCAGCTACGGACAGGAAGACGGAATGCTGTTTTTCTCGATGGAGCTAATCGAGGGGAACAGCCTGTTTCAAATGCAGCGAAAAGGGCACCGTTTCGACTGGCGTCAGATTCTGGTGATCGCTCGAGACGTCTGTAAAGGTCTTCGACATGCTCACGATCGAGGCATCATTCATCGTGACTTGAAGCCCGGCAATCTGCTGATGGCGACCGTGGATAAAAAGGTGCAACGGAAGCATCTGCCCGGTGTCGTGAAGATTACCGATTTCGGAATCGCAAAAAGCTACGGATCGTCTCAGAATACTGGGACCAATGTTCTGGGGACAATGGACTTCATGAGTCCTGAACAGGCTAGAGGCGAGCCAATCACCGTTCGCAGCGATTTGTACAGTCTCGGCACGGTCATGTTTACGCTGCTGTCGGGCAAGCCGCCATTCGCGTCTAAATCTGTTGAGGAAGGGATTCACAACCTGGTGCGGGTCCCTGCGCCACCCGTCAGTTCGGTGGTTCCCGATGTTCCGCGTGAAATGGATGAACTGATCAATATGTTGATGGAGAAGAAGCCAGAGAATCGAGTCCCAACGAGTCTGGCTCTTCTGCGTCATCTGGATGAACTGGAAGAGTTTCTCAAAGGGCAGGCGGAAGCCAAAACCGCCGAGCGGTCGAATGTGACCGTGTCGGGCGATTCCTTTGAGTTGGCCGACGAGGTCGCGCGTGCCTCCACGACGGATGTGTCGACGGGCAAGCAACGCAAGCGAGGAACAAAACCGAACAAACGATCTGACGGACGGACCGCCGAGTATTCTGACCATGACCTTGCTGAAATCCGGCGCGAGTCGGAGGTTGGCTCACGTCGTCCAAGGCTCAATCGACCAGTCGACCCGCGAGACAACTATTTCAACACGGTCACCGACCATCTGCGTCAGCAGCAGGAGTCGACGGAACTTGACGATAAAGAGGTCGCGGGTTGGGGCAAGTTTCCTCTGCTGATCGCATTGTTGGCAGTCGTTGGTTTGATAACGTTCGGGCTTTACAACGTGCTGACGCCTCCTTCGGCCAATCAGTTGTACGACCAGATCATGGCTCATCAACACAGTCCCGATGAAGCTTTGAAAGAGATAAACAAATTTTTAAACGTCTACGAGGAAGATCCTCGCAGGTTCGAGGTTTCTGAGTTGCACGGCATCGGGAAAGCGATTCAGTTTTACAATCTGCTTGACACACGATCGAGGATCCGAGGTACAAACATTCTGTCTGCAATGGAGAAGGAATTTCTCAAGATTGTCTTGTCAGCCGAAACGGATAATGCCGAGGCCAATCGGAAAATGGCGGCATTTGTCAAGTTTCATTCCGTTGTCGAGGGACTGCCGGAGCGTGATCTGGAGGTGCTGAAGCACGCCGAAAGTTTCGAAAACAAGATTCGTAACGACGCGAGGAACACGGCCCGGTCCGATGTCGAAAAAATTCGAAGTGCCATGGTGACTGCCGCTCGTTCAGACAGCTTGTCAGAGAAAGAAGAAATTTATCGATCCATTGTCTATCTATACCAGAACGTTATCTGGGGGACCAACGATACGGGCGTTGAAGGCCAGCGACTGGTGAAACAGGCGAGCGATTTCCTGGACGATCTTGAAAGTCGTTGAAATTTCTTGTTTGCGATTGGTCGGTAGCGATCGATTGCCTCGTTACGTTAGACTGATGCCCTTGGCTGAACCGCCCGTTCCTCATTTCTAATTTAAATCACGATGTTTCAAGAAAAAGAACCAACTGGTGATGAATCGAGCGACCAGTCAGCAGGCCTGGGCACTCAAATACGATCGGCGTCGAAGTCATCGAAGCAGGATCGTATCCACAAGTGCTCGTACTGTGGTGAAACATTCAAGCGCTCGGAAACAAAGCACATGCCATTCTGCAGTCGTCGATGTCAGCAGATAGATTTGGGCATGTGGCTCAACGAGTCTTATGGCCTGCCTCACGAGGGCGAAGGGGCCCCAGATTACGATCCCGATTCAGATCGGTAGATTTTGTCGGAATCCCACGCAAGCCGCTCATTTTGGGTTCTGCATGCAGGTGGCAGTCGCAGCCGTCCGATGACCACATTTGTGAAATGGCATCGGCGGAGTGTCATGCGCTGTCGATCATTCGCGCGGAAACGAAACGTTTGCTCCAATCTGTTTTGAAACGTGATGCCTGTGATCGCTTGTTTTCGTCGTTCCAACCTATTCTGTGATGGTTTGGATGGTCTTATACTAGTGCTTTGCAACATTGAGTGATCAGAACAGGATTCGCGCGTAAGCGGAGGGGGCAATCCATCTATGAACGAGCAACCGGTCGTCGTGCAGAGAGTATCGTGGTGGGATCTCTGTCCGTGGACAATCATTTTTAAAACGCTTCCCGTTGCCACGGGAGTGACGGCACTCGCCTTGGCTCTGCTTGGCACGGTCGCAACTCCCATGGGATGGTTGGCCAGCGAGAGGCTGTTCGTAAACCAGGAAATGGTGGAAGACGTCGCCGTGATGGAAATGGTTCAGGTTAACCGCAGTCCCTGGCGGAGCCTGTTCCCCTCATTTGAAAATGATCCCCGAGCGATTTCGATTTTCGGTGTTCGGCTTAGCGGTCCCCGCTTGGTGTTTGAGCAGTTGGCTCGACCGTTTCAATACCTGTTCAGCACAGAGTTGTCGGTCCGGGAGTTCTGGTATTTTCTGGTCGGTTGTTTGTGGACCATCGCTGTCTGGTCATTTGTTGGCGTCGCAATCGCTCGAGTCTGTATCCTGAACTTGACTCGTAACGAACCTGTCCCGCTGGACGATGCATTTGAATTCGCGGTAGAAAAGTTCACCACAACCGCCGGGGCAATCGGGATCCCGCTGCTGGCAGTTGCCGCGTTGTGTGTCCCCGGATTTTTGCTGGGGTTGCTGATGGGATTCGATCTCGGTGCAGCATTCGTTTCAGTGCTTTGGTTTGTGGCCCTGGCAATCGGCATCGCAATCGCTCTTTTACTGTTGGGTTTGCTGTTCGGATGGCCGCTGATGGTCGCCAGCGTTGCGACCGAAGGTCAGAATTCTTTTGACGCCATGACGCGTTCGTATGCCTACACGTTTCAACGTCCGGTTCAGTACGCGTTTTACATGTTCATTGCCGTTGTGTTTGGAGGTTTCTGCTGGCTGCTGGTGATGCACCTGGCAACAGCGGTGACCGAATTGAGTTGGTGGGCCACGTCGTGGGGAGCCAACATCACCGGCGCGGATCGAGTGGCTGACTTGCAGGGGCTGGGGGCGAATCTGGACGAGGCAGGGAACGCGATCGAGCGGTCTGGGGCGTTCGGATTCGCGGTGAATATGATTTCGTTC
The DNA here is from genome assembly GCA_964468915.1 of uncultured Pirellulaceae bacterium. GTDB lineage: Bacteria > Planctomycetota > Planctomycetia > Pirellulales > Pirellulaceae > Mariniblastus. The sequence continues at coordinate 1,666 of CAYXWX010000005.1, read as the reverse complement.
TGGAATCAAGTCCTGATGACGGTCGCGGCATCGTTCATGTATGCTCTATTTTGGTGTCTCGCATCCGCAGTTTACCTGCTGCTGCGTAAAGACGTTGACGAAACGGAGTTGGACGAAGTTTATCAAGTTGACGAAAAACGTACTTATGAGCTTCCTCCACTCAAGTCGGACGAAAACGGAATTCCTCAGGTTCAGTCACCGGTGCCCGTCGGAAGCAAGACGGTGAACGATGTGGATGGAAGCGCTGATACCATGGTTGATTGAGTGATCGTCTCGTGTTCAGTCGGATCTTAGCCGATCCGAGCGATAAGACGACTGGTTGGGTTGAGTAGGGTCGAAGTGTGAGTTATCTGAATCTGATCAGTCTGCTGGGTGTCTTTGTCATGCTGCTGTTGGCGTGGCTGATGAGTTCGCATCGAACGAAAGTCAATTTGCGTCTGGTGGCGTTGGGCGTACTCCTTCAGTTTGCGCTCGCTGCCCTTCTGTTTCAGTCCCAGAATTGGACATTCGACGGTGCCTTTGAAAACGGAGTGTTGTTCGCGGCAGTTGACGGGTTTTTCAATTCGTTGATCACTTACGTGGAAGCAGGCACCGGTTTTGTATTCCAGTCGCATGGCGTCGATCCGGACCACACGGACCCCAGGGTTTTAATGTCCACGTTTGCGTTTGGTGTGTTGCCAACGGTTGTGTTCTTCGCCGCGTTGATGTCGATTCTGTATCACATCGGGCTGATGCAACTGGTGATTCGAGGCATGGCGTGGGTGATGCAGAAAACGCTGGGTACTACCGGTCCCGAGAGTTTGGCTGCTGCCGCGAATGTGCTCGTTGGGCACACGGAAGCTCCCTTGGTGGTGAAACCGTACGTCTCCGGCATGACTCGCAGTGAACTGAACGCCTTGATGGTCGGAGGATTCTCAACGATCACGGGCAGTCTGATGGCGATCTTCGTTGCTGAAGGAATCAGTGCCGGGCATCTATTGTCCGCTTCGATTATCTCTGCCCCGGCAGCGCTTGTGATTGCGAAAATTCTCCAGCCGGAAACCGAGGATGTGGTGGATGCAGCCGGCGCTGTTAGCGAGCTGGAGCAACCCGCCACCAACGTGATCGAAGCCGCTGCCATTGGTGCCAGTGACGGTATGAAATTGGCGATCAATATTGCCGCGATGCTGATCGCCTTTCTGGCACTGATCGCAATGGCTGATGCTTTGCTCGCCGGAGCAGGAGAGTTGATCCAGTGGTTGATTTTGACCGTTTCGGGTAGCGTCGTGGAAATCGAGTGGTCGTTGAACCGATTATTCGGCGCGGTTTTCTATCCACTTGCATGGTTGATGGGAATTCAAGCGTCCGACTGTTCGATCGCGGGCGAGTTGCTGGGTAAGAAAATGGTCGTCAATGAGTTCGTCGCGTATCTGGGTTTGGCCGAGGTCAACGTGGCGGGCAGTGGAGCGACGAATGTCGCGGATGGAGTTACGATCAGTGAGCGAAGCAAGGTGATCCTGACGTACGCCTTGTGCGGTTTTTCAAACTTCGGCGCGATTGGAATTCAAATCGGCGGAATCGGCCCCTTGGCTCCCGAACGGCGAAGCGACCTGGCTCAGCTTGGTCTCCGCGCGATGTTCGGTGGAATGCTGGCGTGCTGCATGACCGCCTGCATGGCCGGTTTGCT
>CAYXWX010000004.1:65438-83895 GCA_964468915.1 uncultured Pirellulaceae bacterium | reverse complement strand
CGGAATGATGATTCGGTCGGTCAACCCTAATCTTCAGTTGGAACAAAGCACTAGTATTCGATCGCAGCTCAGTTTTCGGGTTGGGTGCCATGGCCACGCGCCAGCATGGCCATGAATTGAACAACTAAAAACCGTGGTGTCCGTAACGCATGCTCACGCGAGCGTGAACATGGCACCCGAAAACCAAGTCGAGATGATCCATGAGTTTGGTGCTTGAGCTTTGACTTTGGGAGGGTGAGGCTTCGTCCGCACCTCGATTGGCGACTCGGACACAGCCTCGCACTGGGATAGTGAAAATCATAACCCGCTGCGTCAGCGAGGGAATCAAGGCTTGAACAATGCGGTCCCTCACTCACGTACCGGGTTGTGAATAGAGCGTTAAGCAAATTTTTTCACCATCCCAGCTTCGCCCTCCCGTCTGCCGACCCAAGTTGCACTAATGTGCCTGATAGATTCGACGCAGGTGTTTTCGTGCTGGCAGAGTGGGCGATTTCGTTTGCCTCGAAGGACACTTTCGGCACGGTTGTGCCGGTCAGGAAAGCAGTGTTGGTCGTATCGGGCCGCAGTTCTGTCGGGACGAAGCGTGAGTTCGAATAAGAGGAAACAGAGCGAGCGGAGTGTGCCGCTTCCGTTTCTTGTTTGTCCATGAGAGACGGCGTTTCGAAGTTTGCAGCCGTTCTTCTAATATCTGGACAGTCAGGAGCCCTTACGCAGCGTTGGATACCCGGCAAGGTCTTTGCGGCGTTTGGTTTGTCTGAGAATAAACTGACCGTTGGGGTCAAACACCCGAGCGTTCAGTTTGGAATCATCGGGATGTACCGGCAGGTCATAACGGCCTGCCAGACCAAACTGGGTGGATTCCTTGCCGGCAGACAATGCGCCGCGTGAGCGACTTTGGATCAATGACAGCCACATCCGGTCGGGACCAAAACCCAAAACGGATTGTTGAGCGTTGGGGGAAAAGTCGCTGGGTGCAATCGGAGCGAGGTGAAACGTGAACAGTGCGAATTGTAGAAACGCGAAACCCAGCCACGTGGACAACACAGATCGACCGATCAGTTCCGTCATTTTGTCAAACTTCAATCGATAAGCGGACAGAAACTCGGTCGCACCTCGCAAGACTCCGAATGACAGAAAAAAGACCAACCAGACGCTGATCAATTCCAGTAAATAGTCATAGCTTTGGATCATGGGCGACAGCGAGGCAAGCAGCGCGGCAATGTTTTCGTAAATGCTGCTGGCCAGCAACGCGGCCAATAGAAAGTTGACCAACGAAAGTAAATTGCTCCACAGTCCCAGCCACCAGTTGGCGGCAACAACGATCGTGAAAATCGCAAGAGCAAGCAGGTAAAACATATTCTCAGCCCTTCAAGACCCGTTGTAGTTCTTCCAGCGAGGTTGTTCCTTTGGCGACCAACACCAAGCCCTCTTGCTTCAAGGAGACATGGCCATTCTCGGCCGCGATCGCTGAGAGTGTTTCCAGTTTCGGTTTGGAAATCATGGCTTGTCTTAGTTCATTGTTAATCGTCAGGAACTCGACGATCCCGGTTCGTCCCTGATAACCGATGCCACAACATTGCTTGCAGGGTTGGACCTCATTTCCATCTTCATCCATCATCCCCGGGCGATAAACACAAGGTTTGTACAGCTGAGCAATTCGTCCTGGAGGCAAACCCAGTTTTTGAAGCAGCGAAGGATGAGGCTTGAAAGCAATCCGGCATTTCACACAAAGTTTTCGAACCAGTCGCATGCATACGACTCCGGTAAGTGATTGGACAAACTTCTTCCTGTCGGGTTTCATCATCATCATTCTGAGCGTAGCGTCGATTGCTCCTTTTCCTGGGATCCGCGTGAAAACCGGCAGCTCATGATCTCGTGACAGGTTGACCACGTTATCAATGGTTTTCCCATCGGGAAGATCCGTGAAGGCAAGCACGTCGGGCTCTTTCAAAAGCAGATCCGGAATGGGAGTCATGGCGGTTTCGCCAGCTTCATTGTCGAAGGTGAGCGATTTGACGTTGATGATATCGGGTTCCACGTTGGAGGCGTCCTCGATCACGTAATAGTCGCGGACCAGACGATCGCACGCATTCATGACGCCTCGCCATGCGGAGGTAAAACCTTCACCGGGACGAGCGGTTACCAGAAACAACCCGAGGTCCGGACTTCGCAACGTGTTGGTCAATTGATCGAAAGCGCTTGGTCGCATCCCGAGTTCTTCCAGCGTCTCGGGGAACGAGCGTTTCCAGTCCAGATAGACCGCGACGCGTTCTCCGGTTTTCACGCCTTGAGAAACGAGTCGAACTTTGTACTTGGTTTTACGAATCAGTGCCGTGAAACTGCCTTCCTGTTTAGCTCGACGTTCCTTGTCGTTCAGCCCCGCCATCTGCTTGAGCGTTGCCAGCATGGCGTCGCCCGATTCGCGATCCATCGGAGGCATTTTGTGCCAGATGCCATCCGCCTGAAAACGTTTTTGAACCGCCTTGGAGGTGTAGTCGAGTACGGTCGTCAGCGCCAATCGCGCGACGGCATCAAAAACCAGCTGCTGCGCATGTTCAAAGCCGGGCGACGACTCAACCTGTTCGAGGTTCTCGGCTTGCGCGGTTTCATCGGCACCCGCGAGGGTCCATTGGATTGGAGGTCCGGAATATTCGAATTCGTCAGGCATGCAAATTGAGTCTGGCCGGTTTCAGCCGGCTCATTGAATTGGAAAATCAGTGGGTGAAAACGATTCAACAAACGGAAGGCGGATTGCTATTTTTCGGCCTTGAGCATTCTTTGGGCTTCGGCCAACGAGGTGATCCCCTGCAAGACAAGCTTGTACGTTTGCTGAGCAATGGATGCCTTGCCGGATTTTCGAGCCGCCTGTTCGATTGCATCGACCTTTGGTTGAGTCTTGAGGGTGCTTCGGATAGCGTCGTTCACTTCAAGCATCTCGTATACAGCAATCTGACCGATGTACCCGATACCCCCGCATGTCGGGCATGGAGGAAATTCAATCTCGCGACCTTTCTCGTCGACTCGTTGATCGGGCGGTGGCAGGCGCCAGTGAGTGTAAAGCCAGTTCTGCTTCTTTGGATTACCACCGAGTTGTTGAATTGTCTTGGGGGGAACTTTGACTTTTTGTTTGCAGTCGTCACACAGTCGCCTCACCAGACGTTGGCAGGTTGCCAGTGACGCGGCGTTTGCAAATTGTTCCCGGTCACCCGCTTTGGCGTAGACACGAAGCAATGCTTCGGCTGCCGATTTTGCTTTGGTTCGTGTCAGCACAGAACGATCATCCTGAGTCTGCAGCGTGAGCGTGTCCATGATCGATTTGTCGGCGATGTCAGGCACGATCAGACCGTCGGGCTGAGACAACAACAGTTTTTTCAGCGCGGCTGCGTGAGCTTCCGGAGAAGATCCGTCAACCTCGTTGATGACGATGTTCTCAATGTGCGAATCTTTTTCGCTCGGATCGATTAGCGCGACGCAATCGCGGGTCAAGCGATCACTTGATGCGACAACCGCTTGCCACGAAGTCGTCAAACCGGCCCCCGGAGGAGCGGAGACGATGACGAGTCCATTTCCATTGATGGACGATCTGAGCTTCTCCGCCATGTCGGGAAACATCCCGGCTTCTGCCAGGGTGAGCGGTTTCGTTTCCTTGGGAATGAAGCGAAGGTTGACTCGCTCGCCCGTTTTGACACCTTGCGACATCAGGGTCAGATTTGCTTTCCCCAGTTCGGTTTTGATTCCAAACGAACCTTGCTGGCGGCTTTTGCGGTCAGCCGGATTCAGACCGGCAACCGACTTCAGGCTGACCAGCATTGCGTCACCCGCGTCACGTTCGCGTGGTTCCAGTGGGTGCCAGACGCCGTCGACCAACATCCGCGACTTCACCTGTTCGCGGCCGAAATCAAGCATCAATTGCTCGGCCCGTTTAAACATCGCGCTGTAAAGAAGCTCTTTAGCATCGACAAAACCGGAACTCTGGCGAGCGTTGATCAGATTCGCCTGACGTTGCGAGTTATCCTTGCCGGCAGGTGAGAAATCGACTTTGACGCCTTCGTCCTGTGGCAAAGCTTCGACATCGGCGGATTCGCCATCGCCCGCAGCAAGAGCTCTGGCAACGCTGGGGCTTTCCGCGATTTTCGACCGTCGCGTGAGGAAATAGACGATCGGCGGAACGAGGGCAGCCACCACATAGATCGGATAACCCACGAGGAACATCGGCACTGAGATCGCGCACAGAAAACCGATCAAAAAACTACCAACGAGAATGGGGTTCCAGACGACGGGATCCATTTCCAGACGCCGAACCAGTTTGACGGAATCGCGATTGATCCAGTCTGCTGCTCGGACCCAGACCAGAAAAACGACGGCGATCAGCCCCAGTTTGACCAGCGAAAGATATCCGCCCGGCCCGCGATCAATCGACGGCAGCGTTGGTGCGGGCGCGTTTTGAGCCAACACGTCAGAGGGACAGACCCCGACCCCAATTGCCACGAATGTGACAACGAACAAAAGATAAGCCACGCGTCGCGACATTAAATGATACCAGGTTGTGAAACGTTGATGCCTTTGAGACGCATTTTCAGCTCTTCCTTGTTTGGAGCAACCTGGAAAGCGGTCGGTCGATCGATCAAGTTGTCCTGAATCAGACCGTACAAGCTTTTCGTGAAGTCCTGCATACCTTCTTCTTCGCCGATTCGAATCGCGTCGGGCAGGTTGTGGTCTTTCCCTTCGAGGACCAGTTTGGTGACGGTCGGATTGAAAGTCATCACCTCACACGTTGGCACGCGACCAACGCCCGGCTTGATCGATTTGAGCAGTTTTTGCGCGATGATGGCTTTCATGTTCATTGCGATCGCACCTCGAATCGCGCCGTGCATCTCTTCGGGGAACAAGTCCAGAATACGACCGATGGTGGACGGAGCACTGGAGGCGTGAATGGTTCCAAACACCAGGTGGCCCGTTTCCGCCGCGTGAATCGCCGTCATGAAGGTCTCTTCGTCACGAAGCTCACCCACCAGAATGATGTCGGGATCTTCACGAACGGCGTGTTTCATGCCGACACCGAAGTCGACCACGTCGATACCGATTTCCCGCTGGTTGATCAGGCACTTGTCGTCGGTAAACGTGAATTCGATCGGATCTTCCAGCGTCAGAATGTGCTTTGAATAATTCCGATTCACATAGTTCAACATCGATGCAATCGTGGTACTCTTACCCGAACCGGTCACACCGGCCAGCAGAATCATGCCTTGTTCAAAGTGACATAGCGGTTCAATGGACGCAGGAAGATACAGTCCTTCAAAGTTAGGAATGTGATTGTTGACTCGACGAGCGACCAGGCCGATCTTGCCCAACTGCTTCAGCATGTTGACTCGGAAACGCCAGTCGACGCCGTCCACTTCGACCACGTACGCAAAGTCAGCACCGCCCTCCTCTTCGAAGATCTTGCGGTTACGCTCGTTCATCATCGGGAACAGCAGTCGAGCCATTTCCTCGATTTCGATAGGGCCACGATTGAGCGGCTTGAGCGTTCCGTTGACTCGGACGATAGGCGGTTTCCCAACTTTCAGGTGTAAGTCGGAACCCTCCAGTTTCACAAGCGCTCGAAACAAACGGTCGACCTCTTTTTCCTCACGCTTCTGAGTGAACTGAGCGACCATTTTCTCAGTGGCCGCATCAAACGACTCTTGATTGGCAGCGCCATTCTCACTGGTGCCGTTTGTTTCCGACGTTTTTGATTCTGGCTTGGGCTTGGAAGATGCTGACATGGATGATTCCGGGAAAAACACGTTTGAGCCGATCCGATCGAGCGGCAAATATTTGCAGACTGAGAACCTGTGCCAATCACTGAATCGGGATAAGTCAGCCCGAAACGTCCGTGAGGAAAAACGAGGTAAACTCCGTCGCTGAAGCTTCGGGTGATGAAGTCCTAAGCTGGATTCTTATAATATAACTGAATCCCCGAATTCGTAGTGAGTCCTGAGCGAATTTTGGCAACTGAATTCTGATTTCCGCATGTTTGGACTTTGATTTCGATTGCTGTCATGCGGACAATCATCGCAACCGTTTCTGTCCGGCGGATTGGGAGCCCCGTTTGGCGGGCGGACAGCGTTTGGTTATGATCCGATCCTTGCAGGATTCGAGTACGGCTCGATTCCGACTTCCAACTTCCGATTTCCGACTTTGACTTATGGACTCCGAACTGCTCGACCGTTCCACCGAGATTACTCAGCGCATCACCCAGCTTCGAGACTCTCTTTGACTACGAGTCTCGACAGCAGGAGATCGTTCAGATCGAAGCAAAAATGGGAGCGCCGGATTTCTGGGACAATCAGGAGACGGCACAGGAAGTCGTGGGCCAGCTGAAATCGCTGAAGTCCGTCTGCGCGCCGATGACGGAATTGCTGGAGAAGAAAGAAGATCTTTCGGCTCTGATTGAGATGGCCGACGAAGACGAATCCATTGAGCCGGATGTTCGCAATGAACTTGATTCGATCGAAACGGAACTGGACAGTCTGGAATTGAAGGCGTTGCTTAATGGCCCCAACGATGCCAACAGCGCGATCATGACGATTCACGCACGCGACGGTGGAACCGATGCCAACGACTGGGCTGAGATGTTGCTGCGGATGTACAGCAACTGGGCAGCGGCGAACGAGTACAGCGTCGAATTGCTGGATCGAAACGACAATGACGAAGCCGGGATCAACAGTGCATCGATTGCCATTCGCGGTGCGATGGCGTACGGCTACCTGAAAGGAGAAACAGGTTTGCATCGTCTGGTGCGAATCAGCCCGTTTAATAGTGAAGGCAAACGCCAAACCAGCTTCGCCGCCGTGGATGTCACTCCTGAAATATCAGATTCCATCGAGATCGACATTGATGAGAAAGATGTTCGCACGGATACCTATCGCGCCAGCGGGGCCGGAGGTCAGCACGTTAATAAAACGGACAGTGCAATCCGGCTGACTCACGAACCGACGGGCGTGGTGGTGCAATGTCAGACTCAACGCAGTCAGCATAAGAATCGTGCGCAGGCCTGGAAGATGTTGCGTGCTCAGTTGGCTCGACTGGAAGAAGAGAAACGCGAGAGTGAAAATTCGGCCAACTATCAAAGCAAGGCTCGGGTTGGATTCGGTTCCCAGATTCGCAATTATTTTCTTCATCCGGATCAGCGAGTCAAAGACGTTCGCACCGGACATTACGTGGGTGACTTTCAGAAGGTCCTTGATGGTGACATTCAAGGCTTCCTGGACGCGTTGCTCAATTGGCGAGCCAAGGAGGAGTAAAGGGTGTTGGGTGTCCGTTTCCGGGAGGACGAGGCCGTCCGAGCCGCGTGGATGAGTGCGTTTGCTGCTTGATCGAGGGGCGGACGGAGCCTACCCTTCCCGGCCTGTTGAGTTAATCACAACCCGCTGCGTCAGCGAGGGATCCTTCGTCCCTCACTCACGTTTCGGGTTTCGATGTTCGCCGTATTTCTTTAGCTAACATTAAATCAACAGGCCCTTGCGGGCGGAGCTTTCCCCTCCCTGGCGGGCGGAGCCTTCCCCTCCCAACCGCGTGGCTGAGTACGCTTGAAGACGAGTGCCGGCAAAACTGTCCAGGCGGGCGGATTGCCTGTTATTTTCTGGCCAATATCGAGGTCAAAAACGACAATGCACAACTGGATTTGATTCGGTTTGTCGATTCTGCGAAAATTGTTACCGGCGCGTGTCTGCGTCGAATTTACCAAGACCCTCTCGAACGAGCGAATAAATGTTTCTGCCAAGTATGAGTTACATCCTGATGGTTTTGATCCCCAGTATGATCCTCTCGGGGGGAGCAGCCTGGTTGGTGAAAAGCCGATTCAACAAGTATTCTCAGGTTCCTTCTCGAAACGGTTACACCGGTCAACAGGCCGCGCAGAAATTACTTGATGCGGCAGGCATTACCGACGTGCGAGTTGTTCGAGTAAACGGCTCGTTGACCGATCACTACAACCCGACGGACAAAACGCTGGCTCTTTCGACACCTGTGTTCGATCAGACGTCCATTGCCGCGATTGGTGTGGCGACTCATGAAGCGGGACACGCGATTCAGCACGCGACCAGTTACGCGGCGCTGGGTTGGCGAAGCATGTTAGTTCCCGTCGCCGGTATCGGCAGTAAATTTGGTTACTACGGCATGATGATTGGAATCATGTTCATGGGAGCCAACGGAATGGCAGAAGCAAACGGCAGCACGAATCTTGGACAGTGGATTTTTATCGCTGGTGCAGCGCTGTTCAGCATGTTGTGTCTGTTCCAACTGGTCACGTTGCCCGTCGAATTCGATGCAAGTAACCGCGCAAAAAAACTGGTGGTCGAATCAGGAATTGTCAGTCCGCAGGAACGCGAAGGGATCGACAAGGTGCTCAACGCTGCTGCGATGACTTATGTGGCATCGTTTGTCACTTCGCTGTTGACGCTGCTTTACTTTTTATATCGAGCAGGTTTGTTGGGCGGACGGCGGGACTGATGCGGTGGATGTTCCAGAAATCTGTTCCGACCCGAGCCCTCAACATGTGAAGCACGTGGCTCGGTTGCGCCTTGATGTTCCTCAGTGCCAACAGCGAGGAAAAGTGGAGTGAGTCGCAGTCACTGACCGAGGTTTGAAATCAACAGAAATGCATCTCCCAACACTGACACCATGCCATCGCCGTTGATATCACCGCCTGCGTAACCGACGTCACTCGATCCAAGGTTCGAGACTAACACAAATGCGTCGCCCAGTACGTCGACCGAGCCATCGAAATCCAGATCGCCAGGTTTCGTTTGGCCAAACTGAGTAACCAATAGCTCCACATCGGCGAAGTCGACAATGCCCGAGCCATCTAAGTCGTACTCTGGAGCGTCGTCGGCTGGGCCGTACGCAGCGAACATTAAATCGACATCGGAACCGTCAATTTCTCCCGACTGGTCATAGTCACCGGCCAGCGGGATGGTGAATTCAATCGTTTCAGCGTCCAGCAGGCTGACCGACTGAGTCTCTGTGAAACCGCCGACCGTGACTTCCACCAAATAGTCACCCTTGAATCCGCGAACTGAAAACTCACCCGTATTGGATGTCGATCCGGTTTCGTCTGTCCACCAATCGTCAAAAACCAATGACTGGTAGGCCAGTAGCGCAGGTTTTTCGCTCCAATCGTTTCGGTACAGCGCCGCGTCGGGACGCCAGATTTGGCCTTCCCAGAAGCCCCACATCGTGACGCCTTCGACTGCAGGATGGCTGAAGAACGTTGTCAGGTATTGGTTCATCAGCGTCGCCTGTTTTGTTTCATCATTCTCAACGTCGATGTCAAGTTCCGTGATTTTGAGCCGAGGCACAAGGTTCGCGAATCGCTCGAGGCTGGCGTAGATATCTTCAGCAGCAACGTTGTCGCGTCCCCACTCTCTGACAAAGTGACCTTGAAAACCGATACCGTCAGGAGCGGCGCCCTGGTCAATCAGATACTGAATAATTCGCTCGTATTCTTCCTGAGTTTCCTTGCCTTGCCGAAACCGATTTCCACCTAAAACGTTGTCTTCGTTGATCCACAAATCACGATCTGTCACGGTCCGTGTGTAATTGATGATGTCTCGATAAAACGAGATGCCGAATTCTTCTTCGTAGGTTGGAGGATCCCAGCCAATGGGATGGTTGATCACGTCCCATTCCCCCACAGAATTTTCGAGTGCCGTCAATTTCTCATCGATGTGATTGAATAGCTCCGCCTGTAAATTTGCGGTTGTTCCGGGCGGCACACCCGGTCCCGATACGAAACCCTCGCTGCCCGTCAGGGTCGCCCACGAAACATAATGGCCTCGTAAATAAAGATTGTTGGCAGCGATCCAGGGAAGCGCATTAAACGACTGGGTCTGGCCAAAGGTGAATCCATAGAGTCCTTCCCACGCCGGCCATTTGTGTTCATTCTCGTAGACGACGGTGTTGAAATTCTCAAGTAATTTCTGTCGGTAGATGCTGTCGTCAGTTCCATTCCCATTGATGCGATGGGACTGGATTGCGGTTCCCCATTGAAAGGAGTGCCGTTGCATTTGCACGTCGAGCGTTGCTCCCGCGACTGGATTTCCCGCAGTATCTACAACACGAATGGTCAAGTCCGCTTTGCGATGCTGCTCGATCCTTGCATCAGCCTGCGCCAGGAATTCCTCCGTCACGGCTGGCGACGTTTCAATTTCAACGCGACGCACTTCAAGACTCAAACGTTCAGAACCGCCATAATTGGATTGGAGTTGCCATTGTGCGAGCCCGAAATCCTCGATGAAATCAGCACTGGCATTGAATCCAAAGCTGGCCTGTTGAAAAACACTGTCGCCGTCAGAGATCGGAATCGACACCGAGAGAAATCCTGAACCGTCGTCGATCGCAGTTGCTGTCGCGATGTTCGCTACATACTGAAAGTTATCTCGGACACCTTCACCGTCATCATCGGCCAGAATCATGCGAAATGTGGTAGCCTCATTTGTCGCCAGCGGACGGAACTCGATTCGCAAAGTCGCCTGATCGTTTTCAAAATTGACGAACAGGGGAAGGTCTCGTCCAACACCACCAAACCGCCCGTTGGCAGAATCGTTGTCGCTTGGAGTATCCACCGTGAAGCTGGAACTGCCGACAGACATCACCATGTCACCATAGGTGAAACTGGGGGCTCCGCCGGACCCATCGTACAGCACGATTTGACTGTGAGAGCTGCTGGAAGATACCGCGAGACAGGCACAGGTGAGGAACGTCATCGAAAAAAGTCTTGAGAAGTCCATGTTTTGGTCCTGCGAAGTTGGTGAAGTAATTACGTGATGATCATACGTCCTTGCCAAAGATGCCCGTTACCGCCGAACGCTACTTGAACTTGAGGGTCAACTGTTCGTCGCCAATCATGATCAGGAATTCGCCCGGTTCTGTAACGCGTTTCAGTTCACGGTTGATAAACGAGAGGTTGGCCGCCGTGATTTCAAACTCGACGTTTTTGGTTTCTCCAGCGTCAAGGTGAATCTTTTTGAATTGACGCAAACGACGCTGGCATGGAACCACGGACGCGTATAAATCTCGAGAATACAACTCTACCGCATGCCAACCTTCCATCTCATCTGAATTGGTGACGTCCACGCTGATGGTGACTGTGTCGCCACTGCCGAAGGTTTCACGGTCTGACTTCAGGTTTGAGTAACCGAAATCGCTGTAGCTGAGGCCCGACCCGAAATCCCACTGTGGATTGTAGGCATCGGCCGATGTCCCTCCAGGAAATGCTTCTTTGATATCGGAGGTGTGGCCGTGGTCGTAAGCGATCACATCACCCGTGCTGCGTGGCCACGTAAATGGTAGTTTTCCGCAAGGGTTGAACTCACCGTTCAGAACCTGACAGATCGCATTCCCGCCGTTGGAAGCAGGACGATACGCCATCAAAAAAGCGTCAGTATGCTTCTCTGCCCACCCGATCACCCGAGGCCGACCGCTCATCATGACAACAACAACTTTTTTGCCAGTTTCTTTCGCAGCAACGATGAGCTTAAGCTGATCGTGCTCAAGCCTCAGGTCATCGATTCCTCCGGGCATTTCGGCGTACGCGTTCTCGCCCAAAGCCAGAACGATATAGTCATGCCCTTCGGCGGCCCTGGTCAAGGCTTCAGCGTCGGCGTTGTCAGCGTGATCGAAATCCGGATTGGCGATGCAAGTCACCCGATCTTCACCCAATACCTGTTTCATTGCTTTGGCCAGTGTCAGCGTGCTTTTCGGATATCGTGACGCGTCGATTCCCTGCCAGGTGAATGACCAGCTGCCGTGCATTGCGGGTAAGTTGTCGGCGGCGGGACCGGCCAGCAAAATCTTCGCAGTTTCAGGGATCGGGAGTGCGTTATCGTCATTCTTCAGTAACGTCAGCGAGTGAAGTGCCGCGTCGAGGGCGACCTTTGAGTATTCAGGTCGTCCCAGATCGGCTTTCAATTCTGAGTTGGGGTACGGACGTTCAAACAGGTTCAGTTTCTCTTTCAGCTGGAGTATTCGGCGAACGGATTCGTCCAGCCGTGACTCGGGGATTTCGCCGGACTTCACAAGGTCAATCAAGTGATCCGTGAACGAAAAGTCGTACGGCACCATGCTCATGTCGATGCCAGCCATCACTGCAATTTTGACCGCCTCTCGTGGTGTTGATGCAACCTTGTGTCGCGTGTGCAGGCGGATGACGTCTTCCCAGTCAGAAACAACAACGCCTTCGAAACCTAATTCCTCTCGCAAAATCGTTTTCAAAAAGTACGGATTCGCATGGGCCGGTATTCCATTCACATCTCCCGAGTTAATCATGACGGTCGAGGCACCAGCTTTGACGGCTGCAGCGAAAGGCGGAAGCAGATACTCTCGCATGAATCGCTCAGGCACGAGTGCAGTGGTGCGATCCTTGCCCGATAACGGGATCGAGTAACCTATGTAGTGCTTCATGCATGAGGCAACCGGTGATGATTTTCCATCCCGACCGTGGTCCTCGTAAGTGGCGATAACCGCTGGCCCGAGTGTTGTGGCCAGATGCTCGTCTTCACCGTAGCTTTCTTCAAACCGAGACCAGAGTGGTTGTCGTGCCAGCCCCAGCATTGGATCGAACGTCCATGGAATTCCCATCGCCGCTGTTTCAGCCGCGCTGATTTCGGCTGCCGCTTTTGCCAACGCGACATCGCGAGTCGCGCCGATTCCAATATTGTGTGGGAACAACGTTGAGTCATTGACGTAGTTCGCTCCATGGATGGAATCAATTCCGTACAGAACCGGAACTTTTTTCGAAGTCTCCTTCGTTGCTGCGTCTTGAATGGCATTCAACAACAGATGCCACTGATCAATGGAATAAGATCTCCATTTGACGTTCAGGATCGACCCGACCCCACGCTCAACAACGGCAACTCGTAACTTCTCAGGATCGATCTCCGTCGGCGAACTGTCTTTCAAGATGACGTCGACGGTGGTTTGTGTCATCTGCCCAGCCTTCTCCTCGATGCTCATCGAGGCGACTAGTGCTTCTATGGAAGACTGCTTCGTCGGATTGGCGGTCGATTGCGCCGAGCCGGTTTGAGACAGGATCGGAGCGAGGAGTAATGCCAGAAGTGTGCAGCGGTAGGAAAGCATGATTGGGTTTCTTAGAGTCGATAAAAGAGAAAACGCTGCCGGTCAGCAGCGTTGGAAAGAAAGGGGCGCCGCGACGCAGGATCAATCACTGCGGCAAAGCTGGCGAATCCACTTCATCAATCTCGAAACGCTTTGGGGATTTCTCCTTTGAGCAATTTCTCATAATCCGCGTCGTTCGTGACTTCGATCATTTTCGAGGTCAACGCCACCGACCTACTCCCGTCGACGCCCGTTTGTTCCAGCACGAGCGGATCGTTACTTCCCGGCGCGACTTTGTTGCCATACAAGACGACAAAGGGCTCGCCATCACGATCACTGGTGAAGTAGCTGTCAACGGCGTCCCGGGATAGCCCCATGAGTTCCAGATTGCGCTCAATACCGTCGTTGGTTTTCAGAAAGTCTTTGAACGTCTGCTCATCAGGAGGACCATTTCGTTCGTTGAAGGTTGCGTACAATCGATAGCAGTTCGTCAGGATTTGCTGGTTTGTCGTATTGTTTGACTTAATCTCTTTTCCGATCTGGCTGTCGCCACAGCCGAAACCCAAAGTCAACATAAACGAGCCTAAAATCCACCATCGAGCAGCAGGAAGTTGAGAGCGTGTACCTATCATGAAAGTTTTGACTCGTTCTGTGCGGGGTGTTCGGTTTTAGATGATGTACGAATTTAATCGCAGGCGTTGCTGCAAACTGCCAACGCTCGAATTGAGCATTGGCAGCATTAGTAGCTTTGGCGGAAGATCATGGCTGACCGCCGCTTTGAGACGGACGATCTTAAAATTCGTCGAGGTTGACAATGCCGCCGTCAAATCGGTGTGCAACCTGGTAGAAGGGAAACGCCTCAATGTCGATATTAAAGGAGTGGGTTGAACCGTCTCCCATCACAACATTGAAATTGCCCGGGTGAGCCGAACCAAAGGCGAAGTTGCCGGCATTTCCATTCCCCGTTTCGCTATCGGCAATGACCTTCATTGCAGAGCTCCAGCCTCGTACAACCGCCCAATTGCTGGCGTCAAACTGCCCTTCGTACAGTACTCCATGCTGGCCGGACCAGTCGTTGGGGCCCACCGTTGGCTGGTAACCGTCGTCACTAACGGCTGATTCGCCGTACATCATCGTGTTCGATGAACCGTCAACAATGTCCTCGAATCCGACGTAATCGTGGGGAATCATTGTGTTTCCATCAAAGTGACCCGCCTTTGCAATGATCCCGACCCACGTTTCAGCGGCCTCATCCTTCTGCTCTGGCTGGGCATCCCACTGAAACGCACTTCCATCGCCACGACCGTTGGTCCAACGAAGTCCCGTTACGTCAAACAATTCTCGCGTCATGAATCCGTCCAGGACAAAGCTGGCGTAATCCATCAACGCCCAAGTCGTACCTGTGTTGTTATTGATCAGAATCCGCTCAAAGCCCCGCGTCGGACAATTGTAAAAAGATACAGGGGCCAATCTCATTTCAGTGGTGATTGGAGCCGTGGTGTCAATTCGCAATGAATGGAGTGCCTGCTGCTCGACGAATGGCAGAAGCTGAAAGCCCCACCCCAGGTTCTCGCGGCTGTAATTCGTGCTCGAATACACGCTGCCTCGATTCAATCCCGTGGTCGGGAACCGCTGGTTTGCTGATTCGAAATTCAGCGATGCCAGGCCAAGCTGCTTCATGTTGTTCAGACACGAAGCCCTGCGAGCAGCTTCGCGCACCTGCTGGACGGCGGGGAGCAACATCCCGATCAAAATTCCAATAATCGCAATTACGACGAGAAGTTCCACCAACGTGAACGCTCGCCGCCGGAAAGGAGAATAAACCATAATTTCAGTACTCACAAATAATGAAACAATCAAAGAAAAACATAACTTGGTGTTGTGTTGTTGAGCCAATCATTCAAAGCCAAGGCACGCGATCATGTGGAGTGCGAAAAATTGAAAGTAAAGTCACTCCACACACTGAGGTGCTGCCCCAATCAAGTTGACAATCGGACCCAACCAAAAACCTCTACTTGTGTTTGTCTCTTTTGAGGCGAACCTTGATCAGCCACTAAGTTGTCACCAGAAGGTCATAAACCAAAATCCGTGGCAAACCGCCTCGACGATAGAGCCGAAGCTCTTTGCTGAAACCAAACACCCGGATCGAAATATTGCGCGGATTCCCAAGCTAGACTGCGTCCGCTCGTCCGAACCGAGATTCCGCTTTGACTTCTTTCGATCGTACACGGAATTGTAAATTATGAAAAGGTTTTCATTTTCTTATTTCGTACGAATATTTGCAATTTTAACCGCGACAGTTCAGTGGAGGCAACACGCGAAACGGGGGGGCGTATTGCCTTGGCGGGATTTAATGGGTGGAAGAACGCCGTTGCTGGTTTCTCGCACCTTGACGAGGTCGAGGCAAGACACGGGGTGCCAGAGCCTCAGGGGGCAAATCCGGAGAAGGCTGGTAGGTCGATTTACTGCCTGATTGCTTGCGGGTTGCTCAAATTGAAACCGGTATGGAACATGGATGGGACCTTTTAAGGTGGTTTCACTACTCGTTAATGACGATTAGCAGCGTCTTGATTTTCTTATCCCCGATTTTGCTGGAAAATTAAATCTTTCCGGTTTGTAATGAAAACCTTTTCATAATAGACTCATACCTCGTGAAAATCCCCGCGTGAGATTGTTCACTAAACGAGAAATTACTGAGGGAGTGGCGATCCTCAAGCAAAAACAAAATGAGGTGTCTGACGGATGCAAAATCAGAAGGTGACGATTCTTGACATCGCTGAAAGGGCCTGCGTTTCCCCTGCCACCGTTTCCAGGGTGATTAACAAGTCAGTGGCGGTCAAGGAAAGCAAACGAAAGCTGGTCCTTGAGGCGATGAACGAGCTTGACTATCGTCCCAATGCCCTGGCTCGAGGCCTCGTTAGCGGTCGCTCGATGAGCGTTGGTGTCGTCACTCAAGACATCGGAAGTCCTCTGTACGACAACATCGCGATGGGCGTCATCCGTGGTCTCAAAACGAGTGGCTACTCAGCGATTCTTGCCGATGGTCTGTGGCGTGAAAAAAACGAGGCCGATGTGGTCAACAGTTTGTTGGACCATCAAATCGATGGCTTGGTGGTGATTGGGGGCCACTTACAAGAGGAAGAGTTGTCCAGGCTGCATCGTCGTATTCCGGTCATTCAGGTTGGTCGCGAAATGCAAGGATGGGCCGAGTACTGCATCAGCATCGATAATTTTTCCGCAGCATACGAAGCGACGAACTATCTGATTGAATTGGGGCACCGCAAGATTGCTCATGTAATTGGGCGGGCTGAGCATGAAGACGCCCAGCAACGGTATCGAGGTTACCGCGAAGCGTTGGCTCACGCGGGTATCGAGTTGGACCCGAATTTGACCTATCAAGGGGACTTCCTTCCGCAGTCAGGTGTTTTGGCAGTCAATTCGTTTTTGGAACGAGGCGAAAGCTTCTCGGCTGTTTTTGCTTGTAACGATTTAATGGCGATGGGTGTGTGCCGTGCCTTGCGCCAGCGTTCGATTCGCTGCCCGGAAGACGTGTCGGTGATGGGTTTCGATGATCAAATGGAAACTGCTTTTTTTGACCCGTCGCTCACAACGATGCGTCAGCCGACCGTTGAAATGGGGCTGGCGGCATCCGCCGCGTTGCTTGACTTGATTGCCGGTAAGTCACACCAGATTCCTGTCATGTCAGCTACTTTGCAAAAAAGGGAATCCACACAACGTCATGGTTAGGAGAATCAGTTCTTGTGATGCCATGTAGGTGTCTGCGAACTTTACCTTTCCTTTCAAACCAAAATTTAATTGGAGTCGTTCTTTGTTTGAGTCAGAAAAATTTTCAGCAACGGGTGCGTGAATCTTTTTTGCTATGGAACGACTGACTGAACTTTCTACTTGTTCGACAGTTTTAACTTTGTTTTCTTTATCACTTTGGGAGTAAGAATAATGCTACTTTTTTTTCGTCGTACTGGCGTTGCCTTGTTGGCAAGCCTTGCCTTTTGTTCGTTCAGTCAGGGGCAAGTGCTGTTTGAGCTGGCCCCCGATGAATTGTATGCAGAAGTTGGTTTCACGTACGATTCATTTGGTGGCGGAGGGTTTGTCATTGAGAATGATTATTTCTCGCTGGATGTGGAATCGTTTGGTGGAGCAGGCGTGAACACCAACTTTGACGAAATGTTTCCAAACTTCACAAACTCTGAAGCATTCCTTGAAGTTGAAGTTCGTCCAGGAGCAAACAACGCTGCTCCGAATTTCGCAGTTACCCTGGCTGACGAAGATGGATTCGCAGCCAACGGTGGTCGAATTGTCGAGGACTACCAGTACCTGGTCGACCTTGAGGGACTTCCCACAGATACTTTTTCCATCGTTGAAATCGACCTTAACGACTTTGTTTTCAACCAAACATCGTTTCAGTCTGAACCGGGTGATGACGGCGCAATCAACTATGGACTGTTCCAGGTTCAAGTCCAGAGTAGGTTTGGTGAGACTTTTCGTACCGATGTCGACATTCGACGAGTCAGTCTTGTGACAGGGCAAGCGAGCGGCGGCGACGACGTTTTAGGTGACTTCAATGATGATGGCGTTGTCGATCTGGCCGATTTGGATTTTTACAACGGTAACATCGGGCAGCCCGCTTCCTTTAACCCTGAACTTGATCTTGACGAAAGTGGTACGATCGACGCCGCGGACTTGACTCAGCATGTCGAAACTCTCGTTCAAACCTCCAACGGCGTTACCGGTACTGCGGTTGGCGATATTAACCTTGATGGTGTCGTTAACGTCCTCGGTGATGCGTTCACCCTTGTTGGTAACCTTGGCAACAGCGTTTCGAGTTGGAGCTCGGGTGACCTGAATGGTGACCAGAACGTTACCGTGCTGGGCGATGCGTTCGCTTTGGTGGGTAACCTTGGGGCGGACAATAATCCTCCTGCAGGAGCCCCGGCCGCTAGTGCTGTTCCTGAGCCAGGTAGTGGTTCTGTTTTGTTTGCCTTGGCGTTGATCGCTGGCGCACGTCGCAGACGTTAATTCCTGTTGAAAGCTGCGATGCCTTGCCCAGCCTTAGTTCCAATCTGGCTGGCTCGGTATCAAGGCAAGCTGATGATAAGCCTGTCACGCAACGACAATCGTCGGTTCTGCTTGATTGTCAAAAATTTCGTGACGGTTCATTCATTAAGTGGACTCGACGTAGCATTCATGTTTGCTTGACTCAAACTGTCGGAACTGATTTTTCCAGGATCGTTTGTCGCTGGAAAAATCAGAGTCCGACAAGTTTGGTAATCAAGCGGGTTTTCTCCGTAGCGGGTTTGCTCTCTTTGTGTCCGAGGCCATGATTCTCAAAGGCCATGAT
>CAYXWX010000004.1:46530-65338 GCA_964468915.1 uncultured Pirellulaceae bacterium | reverse complement strand
AGGCCATGATTCTCAAAGGCCATGATCTTCCAAGGCCGCATTGACGTGGTGGCGGTCTATCTTGTTTCCGGCAGCACGATTTCCATGTCCGTCGAGGGCTCGCCAAAGTTCCGAAGCTGCAGCGTCAGCACCTTGTTGCGAGCGTTGAAAAACGCGTTGCCAATCACAAGGTTTACAGCGACTTGAGGAACGCGATCAGGGCGGCTCGATCCGAAGTCGACATGGTGCGGAATGATTCCTTGGCAGATTCGCCTTCACCGCCGTGCCAGAGAATGGCTTCTTCCAGCGAGCGGGCTCGACCGTCATGCAAGTAGGCTTCGCCGGAGCCGTTGACCCCGGCGGTCTGGCCGATGTTCCACAGCGGAGCAGTTCGCCACTCGGATCCAGTCGCAACTCCGTCCCCCATGTTGTCTGCCAGTTCCGAACCCATATCGTGAAGTAGCAGGTCGGTGTACGGGTGGATTCGCTGGCTTCGTACTTCGGTCATCGGAGCGTACTGGCTGGTCGTGAGTTCGGTCACGTGACACTTTGCACAACCAGCAGTGGTGAACAACGTTTCTCCCTGTAATGCTTGCGCGTCATTCAAGTTGCGGCGTGATTGGACTCCCAAAAGTGCAACGTATCGCGTCATCAGGTCGAGTTCATTGTCGTTGATCTTGATCGCGCTTGCAGAGGATTCGCCGTCGAGAACCGGGAAGACCGAAGTTGGGATTCCCAGGTCAGTATTCAGAGCAATTGCAATCTGCTCGCTTACCGTCGAAGTCGAGGCCTTGTGGCCAAATCGTCCAAGTCGTGCCTGACCGGTTACGGGGTCAGTGACAATTTGAGCGCGACCAGAGATCCCATCCATGTCAGAATCATCAGGATCGGCCAATGCAGTGATCGTGCCCTCGCCGATCGCTTCCAAAAGACCCATGCCAACAAGCGCAGGTGCGATTCGAACGGAGTAATGAGAAGGTGTTGAACCGGTGAATGAGTAATTTGGTTTGCGTAATGAATATGCGGTGCCGTCACCGTATGTTCCATTGACGGCGGTGTAGCCGCTGATCGAAGCGCTTCCTTCGTTTGATCCGGCTCCTTCCGGTTGCAATACGGAACCCAGCGTCGGGTGAGCGGATCCGCTGGCATCGATTCCTGTCTTGATGACGTGCTGATTCAACGATTGGCCAATTGACGGTGGAATCGAGCGACCATTGTTCACATGACAGGCGACACAGCTTCGCGCGATGTACTTCGATCCTGATTTTCCAGCTTGAGCAGAAAAAGTCGGGTTGCCCGGCTCTGAGTGTGCACCGTTTCGAAAATCCGTATGGTGCAAACGTCGACCCAGCATGAATGGGTAACCGTTGGTCGGCGACAGATTGGTAGCGATCTGCTTAAACGCGTTGTCCGGTTCATTGGAGTATTGTCGGTGCAGCGTGGTTTGGCCGCCCAGCAATCCTTCCACCGGAATCGGATGAGAGTCAAGGGTATGGTTGAAACTGCCCGGAGTGCCCTCGGGGATGCCAAGATCGTCTGAGGTGCCCCACGGCACGATCCCTTCGCCAACGATGTACAGCATGGTCGTGCCGTAATAGTTCGAACGACCGTTACGAGGTGCCTGAAGAAACTGGCTGATCTCCATCTCGATGCGATCACCCAGCCGCAGTGGACGACCGTGTCGAATGTTGTGGTTGACCGTGGCTGAGTAGTGGTAGTCCGTTTCGCCCGGGATGGCCGACGGGTTACTGGATACAAGGGTGGCCAGTTGATTAAAGGAGTATTCGGCCACTGTGCCGAACCCGCGAAAAAACGTTCGAAACTCTGGAGCGGTGAGTGGACGTTGAACCGTGTAGTTGAATGTGATGTTGGTGCCACCGTTTCTTGCAACACGGTCAATGATCTCCACATTCATCACGCGTTGTTCCCAGTACCAACTGAGGTAGTGGTCGTAAGCCTGAAAATTTCCTTCGCGAGCATGACGGTCACGTGCGCGATCGGCGAATTTTGTGATCAGCGCGTCGGGGGTTTCCACGGTCGTCGGTGCCTCCAGTTGAGTGCTCGCGTTAAAAAGCGAAATGATGTTGTCGTTCGACTGGTTCAGGTTGGCGATCAGCAGAAAAGCGTCACCCAGCACGCTCACCGTGCCGTCAGCATTCAGGTCTCCGTCTGACCATTTGGTCGTTGGCGAAAACAGGTTTCCGACCAGTGTAAACGCGTCGTTCAGAACGTCGACTTTTCCATCGATGTTCGTGTCTCCTGTCGGATACGCGCTTCCAAATCCGTTTGCGGCGGCAGCCAAAGCGAGCCATGCATCTCGATCAGCCTGATCAACCAAGCCGTCGTCAGTCAGGTCGTATGTAGAGTTATTTGTTCCGGCGGCAATCTCGGCGTTGAGTTCATCAAGGTCGGCCGTGTTCCACTTGGAATCACCGTTGAAGTCACTCACATCGTCGGCGACAGCAAACGACAATGACAACCGAGTGACGATGAGGATTGCAAAGATAAAGCGAAGATACATGGAAAGGCTCGGAGATCAATGAATGGCAAAAACGGTAGTTCCAGTCCGGCTGGGCGTTTGATAAAACCCCATTGAAACCGGTTTCAGCTCGGAGCGGTAAGCATATCCTCGTCAGGATAAAAGTAAAGGATAAATCATCGGGCGATCGTTGGGTTTCACCGGAGAATTCTTCCAACCTGCATACGAAACGAGCCTCGCCACATTCAGAAATGCAACGAGGCTTCGTCCGTTTCGCCGAAGAAAGTTCGAGGTCAAGTTGGGATGATGGAATCTGCTCAGATACTGTCGCGGACTCGAGTTGGCGTATCCTGCATCTCGCGAAGAGCGGAAAGATACAGCAACGTGCTCTCTCGGTCACCCTTCTTGTTCAAGGTCTTCGATGCTTCTCGCATGATGTCGCGGCGACTGATCTGACCGACCAGCCTGGTGCCATCGAGGACGGGCAAGCGACGGCGGTTGTTGTTGATCATGGATTGAATGATCGAAAACAATTGAGCCTCGGGTGTAATGGTTACCGGATCCCAGTCCATGAATGCGTGGACTTGATTGGTCGGCAGACCTTCGTAGGCGGCATCGATTAAAACTTTCATGGCTGAAGCTTCGGAGAACACGCCCAGCAGGTTGCCGTCTGGATCGACAACCGGCGCGCCCGAAATCTTCTTTTTTTGCAAAACATCAATTGCTTCGAAGACGTCCATCTCCGGACTGAGTGTTGTCAGCCGAGTGGTCATGAAATCTTTCGCACACGCGATCTTTGGGGTGATGACACTTGCCATATTCCGCTCCTGGGTGATTGGTGGTCAGTTTCCGCATTGTCAATTGAGGAGCATGAAGCGGATGCGAATCAATCAGATCGACCGCGATTCGGTTGCCGTTGAGAAGTGTTCTGTCAACTTAATCAGACACGCACTTGCTTGGCCGTCTTCCTCAAAAAGATTAGCGTTAACGACCAGTTTAAGGGAACTTGACTGAACCACCAAATATTTTTTGCGCACAACTTTGTGAAACAATTATCAAAGTCGGCCTTGTGAAGAACGTGTCAAAGTTCTTTCGGTAATTTGAGTTGTTCTTGCTGGTCGAGAGAACGCAATCGTCAGGTATTACCAATCCATGCTGGCAAAAAATTTTGGTCAGGATCGTGGCTGGAACCAGGTGAATGGATCAAAACCTGTCCGAGAGCTTGATAACCCGAAGCATGACGGCGTGTTGATTGAATCACAACCTCGATGGGGCCGGCGTTTGATCGGAACTTGTTTCATTCGCTTACCCATTAAAATCCATGAACAGCCTAATGTTCAGTAGCTTCACGGGTGCCGGATGGGATGCGAACGCTTTCGATCAACTCGATCACCTCAGCGGGAGGTGGAGGCGTCACAGCGCTAATGATTAGAGTCAACAGAAAGTTGATGGCCATGCCCACGGTCCCGATGCCTTGAGGTGAAATTCCAAACAACCAGTTCTCTTTCGTCAGAAGCGGTGCCTCGAAAAGAAAAGGTAGAACCTTATTCGCGGTACACAGCACGATGTAAATGCTGGTGAAAGCGAGCCCCACAATCATTCCCGTGACCGCACCAGCTCGATTGACTCGTTTACTGAAGATGCCCAGAAAGATGGCGGGGAAGAAACTTGCTGCCGCCAGGCCGAACGCGAACGCCACGACCTCGCCGACGAATCCGGGCGGGTAAATTCCAAAGTAGCCAGCAATCAGAATTCCAAAGATGATGGCGATTCGTCCGACGAGTAGTTTCCGGGCCTCGGTTGCATTCGGTTCAAAAAATCGGATGTACAGATCGTGAGCCAGGGAAGAACTGATCACCAGCAGCAGACCGGCGGCGGTGGAAAGAGCAGCGGCCAGTCCCCCGGCGGCTACCAACGCGATTACCCACGGCGGAAGATCGGCGACCTCGGGTGTGGAAAGGACAATGATGTCACGGTCAATTTTTGCCAGTTCCGATCGTCTGGTTCCATCATCCCGGGAAACCAGGGTCAGGTTGATTTCACCGTCCTGATTCAGATCCTCAAACTTCAACAGACCCGTGTTCTGCCAGCGAGAGGCCCAGTCGAGTGGCTGTCCTGTTTTGGAACTCAGAAAATAAACAATCGAATTTGGTTCGCTCAAGCCGTCTGCTTTTGCATTCGCGTTGTCAGCCGTGGCCTGCTCGATTGCCGCAAAGGCTTCGACTCGTTGAGCGGGGAACTCGAACACCTGTGGTTGATCACCGGATCCCGTTAGCGCAATCCGATCAATTTTTGACTCGTGCATACTGTTGATCAGGTTGTAGCGAGCGAACAGCCCCAATGCGGGAGCAGACGTGTACAGTAGCGCGATAAAGAGGATCGCCCAGACGGCCGAGTAACGAGCGGCTCGAACATCTTTGACGGTGTAAAAGCGAACGATCACGTGAGGCAGCCCAGCCGTTCCGAACATCAACGCGGCGGTGATCAGAAACACGTTCCACGAGCTGCCGAATTTGGTGAATGGAGTGGTATAGGCTTCATGACCCAGTCCAATCAAAACGTGATTCAAACGTTCGGAGATATCGCTGAATGCAAACGCGGTTTGAGGAATCGGGTCACCCGTCAATCTGGATGAAATTGCGACGCTGGGAATAATGAAGGCAAGAATCAAAACAAAGTACTGAACCACCTGCGTCCACGTAATGCCCTTCATGCCACCAAGCACGGCGAAGAAAGCAACGATCGCCATCCCGATGCAGACGCCCACCGCGAGGTCGACTTCCAGGAAACGTGAAAAGACAACGCCCACGCCTTTCATCTGGCCGGCGACGTATGTCAGCGACACGAAGATTGCACAAATCGCCGCGACGATCCGAGCGGTCTCGCTGTAGTAACGGGCTCCGATAAAGTCCGGCACGGTGTAGTGTCCAAACTTTCGCAGGTAGGGAGCTAACAACAACGCCAGCAGAACGTAGCCTCCTGTCCAACCCATCAGATAGACCGAACCGTCACTGCCGCTGAAGCTGATCAATCCGGCCATGCCAATGAACGACGCAGCACTCATCCAGTCCGCTGCGGTGGCGGCTCCGTTGGCAATTGCCGGAACGCCCTGCCCCGCCACATAAAACCCGGCGGTCTCTTTGACTCGGCTTCGCCAGCCGATAAACAGATAGATCGCGAACGTGATCGCGATGAATGTCCAGGTCCACGGAAGAGCCGGGTCGGTTGTGGCGAGCAACATTGAGGGCATTGGCAGGAAAGGTTTTCGGTGAGTGGTCTGGGTGGTTTGCGAGTTGCGAGATTGCTCAGGTCGATAGCGTTATTCGTTGACGTGATGTTTTCGATCGATCCAATCCATGGCCTTTGCGTAAACAATGACCAATAGCACAAAGACGAAGATTGAACCTTGCTGAGCCATCCAGAATCCGAACCCCAGCGAGCCAATTTTGATTTGATTGGCGGGCTCGATAAAGAAAATGCTCAGGCCAAACACTGCGACTGCCCAGACGCCTAGCAGGATCGAGACCAGGGTCAGGTTCGATCGCCAGTATCTCTTTGCATTATCGGATTTGTTCATCTCAGGGTGCGCTATTGGATTCGACATCAGGCTCTGCGTAACAATACAAGCACGAAGCGCGAACGAGTGTGCGTAAAATGCGCTGGCAAATTCACTCGCTGGCGATTCGTGCGTGTATTCACGACGGGTCATACGGAGCACAATTCCGCACGTTTCAGCGACGCTTTCGCTTTAAACAGTGTGACAGATCGTCGCCCGGAAAGACAGAACCGGTTGGGGCGATGTCGAAGAAGAATTCAGCCCAAAACTCGTGACGCGACGTTTGCTCAGACCTGGACGCTGACCAACGATTGAAAGTCGGGGTGGTTTCGGACCGGGTCGAAATCCGATTCGTCCGAGATGTAAATGCGAAACTGAGGCTCCAATCTCAGCGCCTCAGCCAATCGATCCACGCAAGATTGTACCTGGCCATCAAGTGCCAGATAGCAGGCGAGATTGTAATGAGCGACTGCATTTTCAGGTTCGCAGTCGATCGCCTGTTCCATCGATCCGATGGATGCGGCCAGGTTGTCATTTCTTTTTTGACACCAGGCAACGGCCAGCAACGCATGAAGATTGTCCGGTTCCAATTCGATGACGGAATCGAACCAGGCAATCGATTGATCGTAACGCTCCGCCATTCGACACGCCTGACCTTTCAGGTACAGAACACGAGATGCGTGTCCTCGTGGATCGGTAATCTGATTCAGGTGGTACATGGCCGAATCCGCCATGACTTGTCGCAGGGGCAGGTCCAGTGACCAGCGATCTTCAAACATCGATCCCAGTTCCAGATAGCCTTCGGCTGACTGGAGATGTTGTTGCGTTTGCTGGATTGAGGAATCAGGCATCGTGACGAAGCATAAAAAATTCACAAAGGTTACAAGCTAGTTTAGTCACCGGCTTCGAATCTGGCATCATCAATAAGTGTGGATCTGAAACTGGCTCGCGGCAACGCGCAGTGGTAGATTGGCGGGTTTCAAGTCGAATGGATACCGGGTCGTGCGAGTTGTGATAATGAGGCGATCTCGCAACACGTCTGGTAGCGGTCGTTGCGTTCAGGCAACGCGAGGTGGTTTAGCAACACCTTAAACGCGGAAAACGGTGGGCTTTTCGTATTTCGGAGGCAATGGCGTCGGCTTTGCATTGATTTTCACAGAGCCCTCGAGTGATCGAGAACTCAATGTCTGTTTCGGTTGCACCATCTATCAGTCTCAAAGTGACATGATCAAGAAGGCCAGAAAATTAACCTCCGCCGTCTGTACGCTGATTGCGTTAACGTGTGCGATGGCCATGTTGGTGCATTGGGGATGGGCACCGGTTATCGCTCAGACGGAAATCTCAAGGGCAGCTTCAACGATCGAAGCCGTTGCAGAATTACCCGCGATACGGCCTCAGTGGCGATACACGCGGATGGGATGGCAGGACGCGAACGATTGGGCGATGTTGGGCCAGATCGAATCACCACCCGAGCGCCGATTCGATAATCTCCATCCCGCCGTCGTGGCGATGCTGATTCTGTTCAGCGTCCTTGTCAGCGTCTTGTGGGCATCGAACGAGTGGGAACTGGCTCAGTTGGTTGGACAGCGCAAGTGATCTTTTTTACCGGACCAGCGAGCGAGCAAACTTGAATCAGCTGTTCTACCTTGAACCTCTGGAAATCGAAAATCGTCGCTCGTACATTGATTCGCAACGCTTTAACGAAACTTTATTCGAGGGATTCGACATCCATTCATGGTTTGAAATGGTGTTGTAGAAGGGTGCGTGGCTCGGACGGAGCGTCGCCCTTCCAAGCTATACCATCATCGCTGCCGCTGGTACTGGGAAGTTTTCGCACATTTCTGCGACTTCCTTGCGGATGGTTTCCAACGCGTCATCGTCGTCATGTTGAGACAACGCGCTATGGATCCACCCGGCGACCTGTTTCATCTGGTCGACGCCCATGCCTCGTGTCGTTAACGCGGGTGTGCCGATTCGAATACCGCTCGGGTCCATCGGTGATCGTTCGTCGTACGGGATCATGTTCTTGTTGAGCGTGATGCCGCACTTGTCGAGGGTTTCTTCGGCGATCTTTCCGCCGATACCAAGCGAAGTGACATCAACCAGACAAAGATGGTTGTCGGTGCCGCCGCTGACCAGCGAGAAACCTTGGCTGAGCAATTCCTCACCAAGCACTTTCGCGTTGGCTTTCACCTGCTGAGCGTAAGCTTTGAACTCTGGTTTGAGTGCTTCGCCAAAGCAGACAGCTTTACCGGCGACGACGTGCATCAATGGACCGCCCTGCATCCCGGGGAAGACCGCCGAGTTGATCTTCTTGGCCCACTTTTTCTTGCAAAGCACCAGGCCGCCGCGAGGACCTCGCAGCGTTTTATGAGTGGTAGTCGAAACGAAATCGGCGACGGCGACCGGATCATCGTGCTCGCCCGCAGCGACCAAGCCGGCATAGTGAGCCATATCAACGAACAGGATCGCTCCGACTTCATCTGCGATTTCACGGAATTTGCCGTGAGGAATTTCGCGAGGGTAAGCACTGGCTCCAGCGACGATGACTTTCGGTTTGTGCTCACGAGCCTGAGCGGCGATCTGATCAAAGTCCAGCAGATGAGTGTCTTTGGTCACACCGTAGTGAACAAAGTTGTAAAGCTTGCCCGACAGGTTCAGGTGCATCCCGTGAGTCAGATGGCCTCCATGAGCCAGATCCAGACCCATGACGGTGTCTCCCGGTTCGAGGCCGGTTGCAAGGTAGACGGCTTGGTTGGCTTGCGATCCACTGCTGGGCTGCACGTTTGCGTAGTCGGCTCCGAACAGCTCT
This sequence comes from uncultured Pirellulaceae bacterium, assembly GCA_964468915.1. Taxonomy (GTDB): domain Bacteria; phylum Planctomycetota; class Planctomycetia; order Pirellulales; family Pirellulaceae; genus Mariniblastus. The sequence continues at coordinate 56,512 of CAYXWX010000004.1, read as the reverse complement.
TTGGCTCGATCACGAGCCAGATCTTCCACCACGTCAGCGAACTCGCAACCGCCATAGTATCGACGTCCCGGGTAACCTTCGGCATATTTGTTGGTCAGCACGCTGCCGACGGCTTCCATAACAGCCGGGCTGGTGTAGTTTTCGCTGGCGATCAGTTCCAGACCTTCCTGCTGTCGCTGAGCCTCATCGTTGATAGCTGAGTAAACGTCGGGGTCGTGGGTTTGCAGAAAATTCATGAGCTTGTTTTGTGATAGAGGTTGATGGAGGCGAGCTTCCGCCTGCCCTTATTTTAGTTTCTGAGCCATAACTTCCAAGCCGCCCGCATTGTCCGTCAGGTCCGCCGGGGATTCGTTAATTCTCAGGCAAAGTTCGCCATCGATTTCGGCCTTGAACGATCTTTCATAACCGACTGGCCGAGCGGAAATCAACGATTGATTGATATCTTGAGCCTGATTGGGCGTTGGCAGCACCGCAGCCATCAGTTTTCCGAGGGGTTGGCCTCGATAATATCGAAGCGTCACGCCACCGGCTTCCGACGGCCACGGTTGGTCGGACATTTTGACCTGGTACTGGCCCGTCGCAGTGAGGCGAATTTTGTCGCCTTTGCGGAGCCTGATGCCCGTCGATTGCCAACTGCGATCGCCAGCGATTCGGAAATGCGATGCTTCTGAAAAATCGGACGGTGGGTCAACATGCTGAGCCTCGGTCAAGATTCCGCGAGCGATGTCGAAACCGTAATCGATTTCGTGAATATAGAGATTCCAATCGAGCTGGAGCTTCGCTTTTTGCTGTCGGTCGAGTCTGGTCAGGACTTTGCGTCGAAACAGGTGAGGAGGCTGATCAACGTGACGTTTCAGACGCCCAAAATTGCGCTGGGTAAGTGGATGATGCGACAGAAACTCGCAGGCCGCCCAGCTCCATGCGTAGAACTGAACATTTTGAAAAGCGGACGGTTCGATCGAAAACACATCGTCCAGCGACATGCCGTTGCCTGCGGCAAGCTGATCCCGAACGATCTTCACTCGCCCCCAATAGTCGGCTTCCCGTCGGTCTTGAACTCGATAACCAATTTTCAAAAATTTGGTTTGAGGATCCCACCGATGAAGTCCCAGCCACTCAGCCATTCCTTCGCTGTACCATGGCGGACCAAAGTCGCCCAGAAACTGGTTCATGAACAAGTGAGTCCCCTCATGCAGCAGCAAATGCCGCGTGTAGTAGTTGCCACGCTGAGGGTAAAACCAGATGTTGCCATTCAACGCGTAGCCGGCGAGAAACGAAGGAAGGTCGTCAGGCACCAGGCCTGCTTTCTCGAACCGAGATTGATCCACCATCAGAAACGCATCGACTTTCCAATCGATCGCTTTTGAAGGATCGATCTGGAAATGGTCACACCATTGGTTGACGGCCAAATCAAACGCCGTGACAAGTTCTTCCAGATCGTTTCGGTCTCGATCATCGGTGTACAGCGTCAGATGTCGGCCGGACTGCTTGATGATTCCGATAGATTTCAGCAGCTGATCATGTGGCTGTACGTTTTGTGCAAACGAAGAAACGCTGGCCATCATCAAGAACAGTAAAGAAAGGCAACCACGAATCAACGCGAATTCACACGAATATGATCGCGCACGATTCGTGTAGATTGGTATCCATTCGTGGTTCAAATGATATTCTTTCACTGCTCTTCGCCGTGCACCAACTGAGTGTCGCATTATTGATGCGAATCGATGTGTATTCTATCTTCGAAGCTTCATTTAAGCATTGGTGGCAATTCTTCGTTGGAAACAGATGTTTGTCAGGGTTCGGCAAAGAGTTTTTCAGATTCAGCAAATGAACCTCGGTTCGTTTCGATTCGTTGCCTGCTTGCACGCCCTGCTGTTCGCGGGTTGTCTGGGTTCAGCGGACAACGAAGTTGTGATCTATTCGGCATTGGACAAAGAATTTTCGCAGCCGATTCTGAAAGAAATAGAACGGGAACTGAATATCACGATTCTGCCCAAGTTTGACGTCGAATCCAACAAGACAGTCGGTTTGGTGACGGAGTTGATTCAGCAGCAGAAACGACCCCGAGCCGATATCTTCTGGAACAACGAAGTGCTGCACACGGTTCGTCTGCAAAATATGGGTTTGCTGACAAAGTGGAAACCAGCTCCTGCCGTCTCGATCCCAGACAACCACAAAGCTGCGGATGGTTCCTGGACAGGTTTTGCTGCCAGGGCACGTGTGTTTCTGGTCAATACAGACCTGATCCCCGACTCGCATGAGCGACCCGCTTCGTTTTTTGATCTGGCTGATCCGCAATGGTCGGGGAAGTGTGGCATGGCTAAGCCGCTGTTTGGAACTTCGGCGACTCATGCGGCAGTGATCTTCGATCGACTTGGATTCGAACCGGCGTCTCGCTGGTACCAGCAGTTCAAATCCAATGCGGTGATTGAAGGTGGAAATCGACAAGTGGCAATCAAGGTAGGACGCGGCGAACTGGCCTTCGGTTTGACGGACACCGACGATGCGATGTTGGAAGTCGATAAGGGTAATCCAGTAGTGATCGTCTATCCGGATCAGCGAGATTCGGAGTCAGGCACGTTGCTCATTCCAAATACGATCTGCCTGATCGCAAACGGACCTAACACTCAGCGAGCACAACAGGTCGTCGAACGTTTGTTGCAGTCGGACATTGAAACCCGTTTGGCGACCGGTACCAGTGCACAATTCCCGCTGAATCCCAGTATCCTGGTTGCCAGTCGAGCCAATCCTCCACCAACTTTGAAAGAGATGAACGCCGACTTTGAATCTGCGGCGACAAAATGGGACCAGGTTCTTCAAGAACTGGCCCGAATTTTTAAATGAGTTGGCATCGCAGTTCGCGTATGTTTCTGTTCGAACGATCCGAATCAAAGAAAACAAAACAATGGAACCATTGATTCACCCGGAAGATCAAAGAGTCTTGCTGCAGATCAACCAGATGGATCAAAAAGCTTCGGGTTGGTTGAATAAGTTGATTTGGCTGGGAGTTTCGCTGTTCGCATTTGTCGCTGCCGGCGCGTTGGCGTGGGACTGGGAACTTCTGTTGTTACTCATTCCGGTCCTGCTGTTCCATGAAGCGGGCCACTTCATCGCGATGAAAATGTTGAACTATCAGGATGTGAAAATGTTCTTCCTGCCGCTGTTGGGGGCAGCCGTTCACGGTCGAAATCATCATGCTCCCGGTTGGCAGAGAGCTATCGTCGCCCTGGCCGGTCCGTTGCCGGGAGTTCTGCTTGGCTTTCTCATGGGGTTATTGGCGATTTACTGGCAGTCAGAGATTCTGCACAAGTCGGCGATTCTGATGCTGGTCATCAACGGATTTAACCTGTTACCTTTTTTGCCTTTTGATGGTGGCTGGGTGATGCAGACGGTGATCTTCTCGAGGAACGCTTATCTGGATTTTGCTTTCCGAGTTATTGCGGTTATTGCACTGTTTGGGCTGGGAATCATGACCGACTCGAAGATCATGTGCTTGCTCGCAATCGTCCTCGGAGCGGGATTGCCGGGGATATTCGGACTGACGAAAGTCGTGCACGCTTTGCGTCGCGAAAACGTTTACCCGAAGACGGATCGTGAAAGCGGTTATTGTCAATCAACGCTACAAAAGATTGCCAAAACAATCCGTGAGACGTTGACTGTCCCGGAACTGAATCGAGCACAATCGGTGATCAATGTTTACGAACAGATCACTGCTCGGTCGCCGGGTGTGAGCGGTAGCGTGGCAATCCTCGCTTTTTATATGAGTGGTCTGGTGGCCGCTTTCGCATGCACCGTCGGTCTGGTCGTGCAGAAACAAGGGTTTTTCAATCGGGGCGATGGATCGCTTGTCGAAAGACGTTCGGCAATGGTTAGAGTTCTATCAAAGGATGTCGAGACGTTTGCAGGGGAGAGTTTCGATCAGAACGAATCTGGCAGATCGATCGCGATCCAATGTGCAGAAAATCAGATCGCTCGAAACACATTTCAAAACTTGAAAACGGCCCGTCCCGACGATCAACTTGCGTGTCGTATCGGACGGAATATCGTTGTTGAAATAGATCCTGCTGATGAACTGGCAGTTTTAAAGCTGCATGATTTATGCGTCCTTGAAGGCTGTTTGGTTGCCGGTGTTCTACAGAACATTGCGCCCTCTTTTCAGTTGGAGTTCAACGTGGCGACGGAATCGGATGCCGAACGCGTGGAATTTCTCCTGTCGAGTTACTTCGGCACCGATTTACGGGAATGGCTGATCGTTCCGTGGACTTCCGCGAACGATTTAACCGAACGCCAGTTCACGTTACGACAACAGTATTTTGATATGACAACGGTGAAAGTGGATTTCGACGATCAGGAATTTGGTTCGTCAAAGGTTGTGAATGAGATTCGGCAATGGATCGACTCAAACCAAATCGACCAGAAACTCGGGAACAAATATTTACAGCGTCAAGCATTGCAGCAATCGATCTACTTCGCTCGCAATGAAGATGATCAGTCGCAGGATTCCATTGACAATCAATACGATCAACTGGACCAACTGAATCGAGAACTGGCATCCATGCTGGGAGCGATCGCGGACGGTGACAGCGAACTTTCGGTAGCTCTGGTTCGCGACACGGCATATTGCGATCGCATTGAACGCCAGGGATCGAGAATCGTTCTTTACAATTTGTATTTCAACAATCCAGCCAGCGGATTGGTGAATCTGGCTCAGTGGCTGCACCGCGAAGGAGTCATGGAACTGCAATTGGGATTTGTGCCGGATTCGTTTGACCGGGATCGGTAAGACAACCGCAATGGCGAGCTCAACAAAAAAACGCCGTCTGAAGAATCAGACGGCGCTATCGATTTCTAAGATTGGCTGACGAACAAGTCGCCAACAAATCATCAGTTGCAGCAGCAGCTGCGGCTTGCTCGTCGGCCGGCCAACCAGGTGCGAACAACTTGCGGTCGCTGACGCTTGCAGCAAGGATCTGGCTCGCAGCATGGCTCTGGAGCTGGTGCGCATCCACAGTCAGCAACGGGTGCAGGCTCAGGAGCACAACCACAGTCGGCAACCGGTGCTGGTGCAGGCTCGACAACCATCGGAGCAGGCGCGGGTGCGGGGGCTCCACAACCACAATCAGCAGCAGGGGCAGCAACAGCCGGGGCAGCTGTGTAGGTCATCTCTTGACCGTCAACAACTTGACCATCCAGAACAGTGCCTTCCATTACGACTGGCTCAGCGACAGGTGCGGGAGCAGCAATTTCGGTGGCAGCAGGGGCTGCAACTTCAGTGGCAGCTTCAACAGCAGCTGCCGGTGCAGCAACTACGTCGGCTACAGCTTTAACAGCTTCTTCTTGTGCCGAAACGTAAACGGCAGTCATCACAACGAGGCCAAAGGCCAGAATAGCTTTCTTCATCTCTTCTCCAAAAACTTTAAGGGTCGATTCGATGCCTTCCGGCCAACTTAGGCAACGGGAAGGCACCCGGATTTCATAGGCGATAGGAGAAGTTTAACCCTTAAAGCTAAACAAGTTTCGCCAAAACGGGCGACCGGCACAAAATGTTATTTTAAGGCGTCCGCGAATCCATTGAATGTTTTCAACGGCATTTTCAACGCAATAACGGTTGGATTTTTTACGTTTTTTTTTGAGGCTTGCACCGCTTCTGGGCTGTTTTGTTAGCAAGCAAAGATGTTCGTGGGTCAGTGCGCCTTGCGGCCACGTGGGCAGGCAGAATGAATTGGCCCGATCAAGGAATCGCTTCGAACCGTTTTCGCTATCGCAACGATGTGTCAAGTCAGCTCAGATGGACGACTGGCCCTGCCTCCGGCATGGACACCGCGTGGTCAGTCATGACGGTGCCGATCAGAGTGAAGGCGGATATTTCGTAGATGCCCACAGGTACAGTCTGACCGATCAGTCGCTCCGTGCCTTCAAAAACGACAATGCGATCACAGTGAGTCCGGCCAGTCAGCTGCATCAAGCCGGTTTCCGGATCAGGGCCACCACCGTTGACGTCCGCGTCAACTCGTTTACTGGGTCCTTCGACCAGGACACGAACCGTCTGGCTGAGAAACTTCTGGTTGTCTTCTTCGCTGATGCGATTCTGAACTGCCAACAGTTCGTTGTTCCGGCGTTTCTTGACTTCGAAAGGAATATCATCGGGCAGATGATCCGAAGCTTTGGTGCCGGGGCGCTCGCTGTATTTGAAAATAAAGCTGTTCTTGAAGCGACACTCTTCCACCAGTTTCACAGTCTCTTGAAACTCTGCTTCGGTCTCGCCGCAGAAGCCCACGATAAAGTCACTGCTGACAGCGGCGGCTTCACCCAGGGTTTCATCAATCCGAGCCATCATGTCACGATAGTCGGCAACCGTGTAGCCTCGCTTCATTCGTTTGAGCACCGCGTCACTTCCACTTTGCAGCGGTACGTGCAGGTAGGGAGAAACTTTTTCAAGATCGCGAATCGTTGCCAACAGATCGTAAGTCATGTCCTTCGGGTAGTTCGTTACGAACTTGATTCGCTCGATGCCGTTGATGTCGTGCAATTTCACCAGCAGGTCGGCCAGTCGAGTGGTCGTGCCATCGCCCGCAACGTGTTTATAACTATTGACGGTTTGCCCAAGCAGAGTGATTTCCTTGCAGCCCTGATCCGCCAGAATCACCGCTTCATCGTAAACGGTTTGCGGATCACGTCCTTGCTCGGGTCCCCGAGTCATTGGGACGATGCAGTAAGTGCAGAATTTATCGCAACCGATTTGAATTCTCAGAAAAGCTTGAAACGGAGTCGGCCGCATCGTCGGATCGCGGAGCGGATCGAAGGTCTCGTGGGAACGTTTGATGTCGGCAACTTTGCCATCTTTGCGACCAAGTCCAACCGCCACGTGTTGGCCGCCCTCGTTGCGAGCCCTGGCGATCAGATCGGGAATCTCCTTCAGCTGGCCCGGCCCGGCGATGATGTCCACATAGGGTGCTCGTTTGAAGATCAGGTGCTGATCCTTTTGCGCCATGCAGCCCATCACGCCGATAATTTTCTCGGGCATTTCTTGCTTGGCTTTTCTCAGCCGACCGAGCGCGCTGTAAGTTTTGTTCTCTGCCTGCTCGCGAACGCTGCAAGTGTTGAACAGCAGAGTGTCAGCCTGGTCGATGCTGTCGGTCAGTTCGTACCCTTGCTGTCGGAGGCTGGCAACGACCATCTCGCTATCGAGCATGTTCATCTGACAGCCAACAGTTTCGATGTACAACTTATGAGTTTCGGTGGCGGTTTCGGCAGACATGGCTGTTCGTTGGGATCAGGCGGTCAAAATAGGAAAAGGTCTAAAAAACGACGCCCGCAAGTTTACCGTGAATTGTTTTTTGCTGGCGAGCCGAAATCGGTCCGGTTCCCTCGAAATCTGCGGAATCGGAGGAAGAAGTTACTGGAATTGGTCGCCAATTGCCGGCTGACGACCGCGCAGGAAATCGGCGATCGGCATCTTTTTCTTTCCCGCGGGCTGGACGTAATCCAGCGATAGAACTCCGTCGCCAGTTTGGACAAGCAATTGTTCTCGATCACAGGCGACGACCTGTCCGGGATTCGCGTTCGAGTTTTCAACATCAGCAGCATCAGAGGCCGCATGCACGATCAGCCGCAGCGGTTGTTTGGGCCCGTGCCAATTGGTGAAGGTGCCCGGCCATGGTTGAAAAGCGCGAATGTGATTGATGATTTGAGTTGCCGTTTGAGACCAGTCGATCAGCCCCTGCGTTTTTTTTAATCGTGGTGCCTTGGTGGCAAGCGACTGATCCTGAGGCTGGCCTAACATCGAGGTGCCGTTCCATCCACCCAGCATCGCAATCGCCTGATGAACGGGTTGAACGCCAAGTTCCGCCAGCCGAGGTTCGATCTCTTCGGCGGTCTCAGTTGGTCCGACATCCGTTTCGGCAGTAACGAGAATCGGCCCACCATCCAGCCGAGGCGTCATGTGAATCACGGTCACCCCGGTCGTTTGCTCACCATGGTAAATGGCCCAGTTGATGGGAGCAGCGCCTCGGTATTTAGGCAACAACGATCCATGAAGGTTAATGCCTCCCAGCTTTGCAGCGCCAAGGCAATCGTTGGAAAGAATTTGACCAAAGTCGCAGACCACAAACAAATCAGCTTCAAACTCATTGAGTTCAGCAACAAATGAAGGCTCGTTTGCATCGACCGGATCGAGCACCATCAGCCCTTCGGCAACACCAAGGTCACGAGTTGGATTCTCAGCGGTTTTGCGTCGCTTGCCGGCGTCGATGATTGGCCTGGTGACGAGCGCAGCGACTTGATGATGGTCGTTGTCAATCAGTGATTTGAAAGATGGGACGGCGAAGGGGCCGGTGCCAAAAAGAATCAGGCGCATGTTGATCGTCTCTAACAGGAAGCGTGTCAGGCAAGGAAGATGGTGCTTCCTCAGTCCAGGTCATGCTCAGGAACAGTATCGAGCTTCAATCCCGGCCAACCGAGCCTGGATGGTCGGGTCGTCAGGGATTTCACCTGTTGAACGCATTTGATCAAACTGCAAATGAAAATCAGACAGTTCCATTTCCAGTTGGCGACGGCTGCTTTCGTGAACACGATCGATGAACAGGACGCCATGTAAGTGATCGTGTTCGTGCTGGATGACCTTGGCCAGCATTCCGTCGACGGTCATGTTGATCTCGTTACCAGACAGATCATAAGCATTGACGTGAACCTGCTTTGGACGCACCACATTGGCTCCCACCGACGGAATGCTCAGGCAGCCCTCCTCGGCTTCGTCCGTTCCTTTTGGTGACGAGACAACCGGGTTGATAAAAACCATTTCCTCACCTTCGTCTCGTTTCCCGGCAACATTGACGATAAATATTTGCAACGGCAGATCCACTTGATTCGCAGCCAGCCCGATGCCTTTCGCTTCGTACATCAAGTCGAACATTTCTGCGACCACGCTGTGCAGTTGAGCATCGACGCTGGTAATCGGTTTTGATTTGTGCCGCAAGGTGGGATGCGGATATTGAATGATTTTCAGACTAGTCAAGTCGTCAATAGATTTGTTTTCTTCAGACATGGTTTGGAGTCGCTGCGATAAGCTTCTTGAAGCAAGTTCCCTGCTGGAAGCATGTTGCTTCGTGAAAGCAGAATTGTGGAGCCGGGCGAAGCAAAAGTTTTACTTTTTATCTTGACAGATGAATAGCTGGACGCGAAATCAGTTTTATCCTTTGACTTTACGACGCGTCGATGCTTCCTTTGGAGCAGATATTTTGTGGATAAATTTTCTGGCGATTACGTGTCCACAATGACCCGACGCGATTGGGTGACGAAAGAAAAATACCCGGATGCTATCGTTTGAAAAATTTGTTGATTCAGTTCCTTGACAAGCGACCAGGCTTCCCCAAAATACGCAGCAACGAAAAAACAAAACAAGATCTCAATCGCGAAGCGTACCACTGTTTTCACTCTCTGATATCGCTGAGTTTGACAAACGGATTGGCGTTTCAACTTTTGAATATATATTCGGCTTATCCTTTTTATTTGAACGCTCTCGACGGATGTGAGACGTTCTGGTTAAGCACTGTGAATCGCCAACGCCGTCGAATCGTAGACCAAGTCAGGTTTGTGATGTGATTGCCTTCTTGTCGCGTTTATTTCGGACATTAGATCGATGTGCGCGGCCGCATTAATGTTTGAATCTATTTCGAGCATCCCCAGTGGGGGTGGCTGACACAATTTAAAAAATACTGGATCGGCTGATGTCGATTCTTGTGACATGGGTGGCGGCAACTGAGGGATCGATGTCGGCGGTTTCGGCCGTAGGACGGATTCACACCCTTTTTTGGGCTTCTGGCCCTTTGATTCGATGGTTCAGGCAGGACGCCGGCCATCGATTTTTTATGCGCAAACTATTTATCAGCAGCTGCCGGATTTTGAATTCACTGGTGAACACTCTATGGTCGATTGCTTGATCGCTTTTGGGGCCAACGAAGGAGATCTTGAAAAAAGTTTTCGC